>NZ_KI271765.1:6751-18710 GCF_000469445.2 Oscillibacter sp. KLE 1745
CCCCGCCGCAGATCACGGCGGGCGGTTTTTTCCGCTCCTTTCGGGCCTTTGAAACGGAAAATGCCCCCGCCGGAACTCCGGCAGGGGTATTTTCTCATCCTCTCAATGGAGCAGCTCGTCGGCAATGGCGTCCGCCAAGGACTCCAGCCCCCGGCGCTGGGCCTCCTTGACAGAGGACTTCAGCGTCACGGTCCCCTCCATCACCCGCATCTCTTTCATCTCCTCCAGGAGCTTGGTCATCAGCATCCCGGAGCGGGCGGCCCAGGTGCCGTTCTCGATCAGGGCCACGGAACGGCCCCGGAGACCGTGGCAGGCCAGATCCCGCAGGAAGTTCTCCATAGGGGTGTAGATCTCCCCGTTATATGTAGCGGAAGCCAGCACCAGATGGCTGCACCGGAAGGCCTCGCTGACAAGGTAGGACACGTCCGTATGGGACACGTCGTACAGGGAGATGTTCTTTACGCCCCTCTCTGCCAGGCGGGCGGCCAGGATCTCCGCGGCGTTCTCCGTGTGGCCGTAGATGGAGCCGCAGAAGATGGCCACGCTCCGGTCTTCGGGGGTGTAGGTGCTCCAGCGCTGGTATTTCTCCAGGAACCACTCCAGATTCTCCCGCCAGATGGGACCGTGGAGGGGACAGATCATCTGGATCTCCATCCCGGCGGCCCGCTTCAGCAGGGACTGGACCTGGGCACCGTACTTGCCCACGATGTTGGTGTAGTAGCGGCGGGCATCGTCCAGCCAGTCCCGCTCAAAGTCCACCTGATCGGCAAAGATGTTGCCGTTCAGGGCGCCGAAGGTGCCGAAGGCGTCGGCGGAGAACAGCACCTTGTCGGCGGCGTCATAGGTCACCATCACCTCCGGCCAGTGGACCATGGGGGCCATCAGGAAGGTGAAGGTGTGGCGGCCGGTGCAGAGGGTATCCCCCTCCTTCACCACCACAGCCCGGTTGGAGATATCACAGTCAAAAAACTGGCTGACCATGGGGACAGTCTTGGCGTTGGCCACCACCTGGGCGCCCGGCCAGCGGCGCAGCAGCTCGCCCAGGGTGGCGCAGTGGTCCGGCTCCATGTGATTCACCACCACATAGTCCAGGGGCCGGCCGGCCAGGGCAAACTCCAGGTTCTCGAAGAACCGCTCCCCCACGGCCTTGTCCACCGTGTCCAGCAGGACGGTCTTCTCATCCAGCACCAGATAGGCGTTATAGCTGACGCCCCGGGGAATGGGAAACACATTCTCAAACTTCGCCAGCTGCCGGTCAGAGCCTCCCAGCCAGTACAGGTCCTCGTGGATGTTTGTCACGCAATGCATAGTTGCTTTTCTTCCTTTCTAACGCGTTAAACGCAGCAAAGCGGTGTAGCGTTATTATCCTACACCGCTTTGCGTATTTCGTCAAGCCTCCCGGAACCGCTCCAGCACTTCCGCGTCCCGCTGCCGCTGTTCCTCGATGGACTGCTGCAGCAGCATATCCTTCACTTTCATCAAACGGGTGGTGGTGGCCCGGTCGTTCTCGTCCAGCTTCATGGTGATATACCGGATGGCATCCTGGGTGTTGGGGATCACCACGTACTCCAGAGCGTTCACCCGGCGGCGGGTCTTTTCGATCTCCTCCGCCATCAGCTGGGCGGATTTCTCCACTTCCGCCAGCTTCAGCATCTTCCGGAACACCTTTCCCAGGGCGTCCACGGCCGTGTCCAGCTCGCCGGAGGTGGCCGCGAACCCGTAAGGGTAGATGTCCGCGTCAGACCGGGTCTGCGTCTGGAAATCATACACCGGCACGTTAACCGACATGATATTTTTGGTGGTCTGCGTCAGCTTCACACTCTGCTTGGGGTCCAGCAGCGCCTGTTCCAGCGCCTGGGAACTCATGAGCGCAGAGGCCACGGTGAAGGCGCCGTGGACTGTCATCAGCTCCTCCTCCACCTCCTGCCGCAGAGCGCGGACCTCCCGCACCGTGTCCAGAAACTGCTTCATCAGCTCGTCGCGCTTGTCTTTCAGCAGCTTGTGGCCCCGCTGGGCAGTGCGGAGCTTGCCCTTCAGGCGGGTGAGCTCCATCCGGGTGGGGTTGACCGTGATATTGGGCATCTGTCAATCGCCTTCTTTCCATCCTGGCCTGGGAGCCCGCGGTCAGCGGCCCGGCGCCTCCGCGCCGCAGCAGACGCGTGGCAAATCCTCATCATGGGCCGCAGCCAAGAGAGGGCGGCCGCCAAAATCCCGGGGTCCCCGGAAGGGGCTCACAGCTCCTTCTTGGGCCAGTACTTTTCGATATACTCCGGCTTGATCCGCTTCAGCTCGCTCTTGGGCAGGATACTCAGCAGCTCCCAGCCCAGGTCCAGCGTCTCCTGGATGGAACGGTTCTCCTCGTAGCCCTGGTTCACATACCGCTTCTCAAACTCGTCGGCGAATTTGGCGTACAGCAGGTCCGTGGGCGTCAGAGCCGCCTCGCCCAGAATGGACATCAATTCCTTGTTGTCCTTGCCGGTGGAGTAGGCCGCGAACAGCTGGTTCATGGTGCCGGAGTGGTCTTCCCGGGTCTTGCCCTCGCCGATGCCCTTGTCCTTCAGACGGCTCAGAGACGGCAGCACGTCCACCGGCGGGTGGATGCCCTTGCGGTACAGCTCCCGGCTGAGGATGATCTGCCCCTCGGTGATATAGCCCGTCAGGTCGGGGATCGGGTGGGTCTTGTCATCCTCCGGCATGGTCAGAATGGGGATCAGCGTGATGGAGCCCTTCTTCCCCAGCTGGCGGCCAGCCCGCTCGTAGATGGTGGCCAGGTTCGTGTACAGATACCCAGGGAAGCCGCGGCGGCCGGGGACCTCCTTCTTGGCGGCGGAGACCTCCCGCAATGCCTCGGCGTAGTTGGTGATGTCAGTCATGATGACCAGCACGTGCATATCCTTCTCAAAGGCCAGATACTCCGCGGCGGTCAGGGCCATCCGGGGGGTGGCGATGCGCTCCACCGCCGGGTCGTTGGCCAGGTTCGAAAACATGACCGTCCGGTCGATGGCGCCGGTGCGCTTGAACTCGCTGACGAAGAACTCCGACTCCTCAAAGGTGATGCCGATGGCGGCGAACACCACGGCAAACTTGGAGGTGTCGTCTCCGATCACCTTGGCCTGCCGGGCGATCTGGGCCGCCAGATTGGCGTGGGGCAGACCGGAGCCGGAGAAGATGGGCAGCTTCTGCCCGCGGACCAGGGTGTTCAGCCCGTCGATGGTGCTGACGCCGGTCTGGATGAACTCGTTGGGGTAGTCCCGGGCCGCCGGGTTCATGGGCAGGCCGTTGATGTCCCGGTACTCCTCCGCCAGGATCTCCGGCCCGCCGTCGATGGGCCGGCCCATGCCGTTGAACACCCGTCCCAGCATATCGGCGGACACGCCCAGCTGCAGCGGATGGCCCAGGAAGCGGACCTTGGCGTCCGCCAGATTGATGCCGGCGGCGGACTCGAACAGCTGCACCACCGCGGTGTCGCCGTTGACCTCCAGCACCTGGCCCCGGCGGACGGAGCCGTCGTGGAGCTCCACCTCCACCAGCTCGTCATAGGTGACGCCGTCCACCATGCGGACGATCATCAGAGGACTGGCGATCTCCTCTACCGTTCTGTATTCCCGGATCATGCGTCCTCTCCTCCTTCCTCCGCAATGGCGGTGATCTCCTGCTCCATCTCCGCGGAGATCTGCTGGTAGACCTGCTGGTACTCCTCAGCCGGCACGCTCTTGGCCCGGCCGATCTTCTCACGGGACGGAACGGCGAAGAGCTTCGCCACCGGCGCGCCCTTGGAGATGGCCTCCCGGCACAGCCGGTCGTACCGCAGGACCATGGCCAGCAGCTTTTCCTGCCGGTCGTAGCTGGAGAAGCTGTCCACATCCGCAAAGGCGTTCTGCTGCAGGAAGTCCTCCCGCACCATCCGCGCCACCTCCAGCGTCAGCTGGTCCGCCGGGGACAGGGCGTCCTTGCCCACCAGCTGGACGATCTCGTTCAGGCTGGCCTCACTCTGGAGGATGCTCATGGCGCTGGCCCGGTCCTCCAGGAACTCCGGTCCCAGGTTCTCGTCAAACCAAGGCTTCAGGGAGTCCAGATACAGGGAGTAGGAGTTCAGCCAGTTGATGGCCGGGAAATGGCGCTTGTAGGCCAGGGACGAATCCAGGGCCCAGAAGACCTTGACAATCCGCATGGTGGCCTGCGCCACGGGTTCGGACAGGTCGCCGCCCGGCGGCGACACGGCGCCCACGGCGGTGAGGCTGCCCCGGCGGTCATCGGAGCCGATGCAGGCCACGCTGCCGGCCCGCTCGTAGAACTGGGCCAGACGGGAGGCAAGGTATGCGGGGTACCCCTCCTCGCCGGGCATCTCCTCCAGCCGGCCGGACATCTCGCGCAGGGCCTCCGCCCAGCGGGAGGTGGAGTCAGCGATGACCGCCACGTCGTAGCCCATGTCCCGGAAGTACTCCGCGATGGTGATGCCCGTGTAGACCGACGCCTCACGGGCGGCCACGGGCATGTCGGAGGTGTTGGCGATCAGCACCGTCCGCTTCATCAGGGACTCCCCGGTGCGGGGGTCCTTCAGCTCCGGGAACTCCCGGAGCACGTCGGTCATCTCGTTGCCCCGCTCGCCGCAGCCGATGTAGACCACGATGTCCACATCCGCCCACTTGGCCAGCTGGTGCTGCACCACAGTCTTGCCGGAGCCGAAGGGCCCGGGCACGGCGGCGGTGCCGCCCTTGGCAATGGGGAACAGGGTGTCAATGACCCGCTGGCCGGAGCACAGCGGCCGCTTGGGGGGATATTTGTGCTTGTAGGGCCGCCCGATCCGGACCGGCCACTTCTGCACCATGGTCAGGGGCACGTCCTCCCCCTTGTCGGTGCGCAGGGTGGCCACGGTCTCCTCCACGGTGAAGGAGCCGCTCCTGATGTCCGTAATGGTGCCGCTCATGTTGGGAGGCACCATGATCTTGTGGAGCACCACCGGCGTCTCCGGCACGGTGCCGATCACGTCGCCGCCCTCCACCTTTGTGCCGGGGGTGACCACGGCGGTGAAGTCCCACTTCTTCTCCCGGTCCAGGGCGGGGACCTCCACGCCCCGGGTGATGTTGGCACCCACCTTCTCCACGATCTTCTCCAGCGGCCGCTGGATGCCGTCATAGATGCCTTCGATCATGCCGGGGCCCAGCTCCACGCTCATGGGAGCGCCGGTGGTGACCACCTCCGCCCCCGGTCCCAGGCCGGAGGTCTCCTCGTACACCTGGATGGAGGCGGAGTCCCCCTTCATCGTCAAAATCTCGCCGATCAGCCGCTGGGGGCCGACGCGGACCACGTCGGACATATTGGCGTCCGCCAGGCCCGTGGCCACCACCAGCGGTCCGGATACCTTCACAATCTTACCGCTCAAACTCGCTCAACCTTCTTTCACACCAGTTTCGCCGGAAGGACCTCCGGCGCGAACCGCCGGAGCCAAGAAATAGTGCCCGGAAAAACCCGCGGTTTTTCCAGTTCTCCCACCGTAAGGCAAAAGAAAAATATTCATCATGTCCGCCGCAGCGTGTATGCGGTGAACAATCCCCGACTCAGCCGCCTGGGGCGGCGTCCACCAGTCCGCGCCCAAGCCGCTGGAAGCGGCGCGGAAATCCCCTTGGGTGCAGACCGGCGCGGGAATTCAGCGCAGGCGGGTTCGCCCGCCGGCACATCTCAGGGAAAACAGCCGAAACGCCGCCAGAGGCGGAAAAGCGGGGCTGTTTCGAGGAAGGCCCCCGGTCGGCAGGTGCGGCAACACCTGCTGACCGGCTTGGCCCGACGGTGTGCACACGAGGCGCGATTGCGGCCCAAACAGGGTCGAAAATCGCAATGCCATAGCGGCGTCAGCCTGTTCTCCTCAGAGGATATCCGCGCCCACCGCTCTCTGAATGGACTGCTGGATGTTGTTCATACCGATGCCGAGAGAGCCCTCCCGGCCGGGGATCAGGATGATGGCGGGCCGCAGCTCGTCCTTATACCGGTCCAGCACGTCCGGCAGGTCCTTTGCCAGCTGCTCCGTCAGATAGATGATGCCGCAGTCACCGCTCTTTGCCAGCTCCCGGATGGTCTCCCGGGCCTCCTCGGGGGCGGTGACGGGATACGTCTCCAGTCCCAAGGCCCGAAAGCCCATGACGGACTCCCAGCTGCCGATCACGGCGATCCGATACGTTGTGGCCATGGCGCCGCCTCCTTACACATAGCTTGCCCGCAGGCGGGTGCGGATCACCGCCGGGTCGATGCCGGCGGCGCGGCCCATCAGCAGGATCCGCAGGTTCGTGTACTCCGTCTCCCGTGCGGCCAGATAGCTTACCAGAGGGGCCTCGCCGAAAGGCACGGACTGAGCGCCCGCCAGATAGTCCCCCACCGCGTCGTCACAGAGCTTTTCAAACGCCGTCAGGGGGCCGCCCTTCAGGGCCTCTGCCCCTGCCTCCGCGGCGTCGCGGAAGCGAGTGGCGCCGTAGAGCTCCCGCAGGCCCGCGGCCCCGCTGGAGGCGGCCTTTGCCACCGCATCCGGAGCGAGGTCTCCCCCCTCCAGCAGCGCGCCCAGGAGGAAGTCCGCCCCCTTTCCCATGCGCAGCGTCCGCACCGCCGTCCGCAGGTTCACTGCGTCAACCTGCACCGCCACATAGCCCCGGAGGAACGCGCTGCCGGTCTCCTCTGCCAGGGCCGCCATATCCCGGTAGCACCACCGGTCCAGCACGATGTCGCTGAGCTGGGGATCTCGGGTGGTGTCCAGCACCTCCCGGGCCTCCGCCACGGCCGCGGCCAGCGTCTCCGGCAAGCCATCCAGCTCCCGGGAGCGGACCGCCTCTGCCAGTTCGGCGGTGCTTACCCGGCCCATGTCCATCAGCATACGGTCCGGGGCGGTGCCCACAGCCTCCGCCTTCAGCAGGGCCTTCACATTATGATAGTCGTATTTCACTTTGAAGAGATCGATATACCGGGCGTCCGGCGTTCCCTCCGCCAAGTCGGCCAAGGTGGCCTCCCGCACGGCGGACAATGCCGCGTCCATGGCCTCCGGCCGCCGGGGATCCAGCTGGGGATACCCCCACTCCTGCAAGAGCTTCCCCGCGTCCTCGCCGCTTTTGGCATCCAGGATCTGCTCCATCCGCTCCGCCGTCAGAAGCCCTGTCTCCAGGGCCTTCACCCGGGCGGAGATCACCAGGTAATCGGTGTCCTTGATGGTCTTTGCCAAACCGACGCCTCCTTCCTCACGCCTCCGGGAACAGCAGCTTCGCCACCTCGCCGGCGGTCTGCTCCCGCTCCGCGCGCACCAGGGCGTCAAAGGTGCAGTTGACCTCGATGCGCCCATCCTTCAGGATGAAGCCGCCCGAGATGTCGCGGGTCTCCTCCGACACGGCCAGCATGGCCGTGCCCTGCGCGAAGGCGCTGACGCCGGCGGCCACCTTGTTCAGAAGATTGGCTACCACGCCGTCCCCGAGGGGCAGCTCCGGCGCGGCCTCCTTGGCCAGCAGCTCGTTGGCCCGGGCCACAGCCGCCTTGCCGGCGCCCTCCCGATCCTCCGGGGAGAAGACAACCTCCTCCCGTCCGGTGGAGGACGCCCGCGCCAGCAGCGCCGCCAGCAGCTCCACATACTGTTCCTGCGGCAGGGAACGGAGCTTTTCCAGCGCCCGCTGGTAAGCCCGTTCCACCATCTCCTGCTTGGCGGTCAGAAGCGTCTTCCGGGCCTCCATCTGGGCGGCGCTGACAAGGCGCTCCTCCCGCTCCGCCGCGGCCCTCTCGCTCTTTGCCAGCAGGTCCCGGTCCTCGGCCTCCGCCTGGGTGCGGAACTTGTCGGCCGCGGCCTCCGCCTGGGCGGCGGCGTCCGCCAGGATGCGGTCGATCTCCGCCTGGGTGTCCGCGCCGATCCGCTGTGTGATCTTGTCGATACCGTTCATACTCTGTCCCCTTTCTCCAGGGTCAGCCGCTGATGTTGATAATCATGAGCATGGAGGCCAGCAGGGACAGGATCGCGTAGAACTCCACCGTGATGCACAGCACCATGCCCTTGGACCAGTCGTCGGGCTTCTTGGCCAGCAGGTTGATGGACCCGGCGGCCACGCGGCCCTGGGCGATGGCAGAGAACAGGCCGCCCAACGCCATGGGCAGGCAGGCCACGAAATACCGCAGCCCCTCCTGCACGGTCATATCAAAGGCGGTGCCGTCCAGCAGCCCCATGCGGAACACCGCGAAGAACCACACCACCAGGCCGTACAGACCCTGGGTGCCGGGGATCACCTGGAGGATCATCACCTTGCCGAACTTGCTGGGATCCTGGCACAGAAGCCCCGTGCCCGCCTCGCCTGCGATGCCGGTGCCTTTGGCCGACCCGATGCCCGAGAGGACCGCTGCCAGACCAGCGCCCAGCAGACCCAATGCCAAACCGCCGAATGCCTCAAAGAACTCCATATCTCGATTCCTCCTCAGTCTTTTTGAATATCCACGTATTTTGTATCCACCGCCAGGGGGCGGAAGGGCTTTCCGCCGTCCTGATAGAAGTTTTTAAAGAACTCCAGGCACTGGAGCCGCAGGTCATGGACGTAGCAGCCCAGCAGATTCAGCGCGAAGTTCAGGGCGTTTCCCGCCATGGAGACGATGAAGAACACCACCACGTTGCCGGGGATGGCGCCCAAGGTGTTGAACACCTGAGCGATGACGCTGCCGGACAGCATCAGGGCCATCAGCCGGGAGTAGGACAGGATGTCCCCGAAATAGCCGGTCACGTGGTTGTACAGGGAGCCGAAGATCCCGGTGATCTTCCCGAATCCCTTTCCGTTGATGACAGGCCCGGCCACCACCAGCACGATGCCCGCATACAGCACCAGGTTCGTCACCTCCAGCACTGCCAGCGCGATTCCGGCGAAGACCACCCACCAGGTGATCTCCTCCCAGAACGCGTCCAGGAACTGTCCGCGCTTCAGCTTCCCTACCACGCTGATCACCATGCCGGTGAGGATCTGGACAAAGCCCAGGCACATGGCGCCCACCAGAATCATCAGCGTGTCGTCCAGCGGCGTGAACAGGGCTGGCAGGGCGAACGTGCTCTCCGGGTGGATCAGCTGGGCCAGCTGGGTGAGGAAATCGCCGAAGAAACCGCCTGTCAGGGCGCCCATCACAAAGGTGCTGATGCCGCACAAGCCCAGCAGGCCGAAGAAGTGCTGCATCGTTCCCTTCGGGCGGTATGTCCGCAGGACAAAGACGGAGGCCAGCATCATCAGCAGTCCGTATCCCATATCCGCCATCATCACGCCGTAGAAGAGGATGAAAAACGGCGCCATGAGGGGGTTGGGGTCCACATTGTCATAGGCAGGCAGGGAGTACATCTCCGTCACCATGTTCAGCGGCCGGGTCAGACAGTTGTTCTTCAGCTTCACCGGCACCTCCGGATACTCCTCCGGCGCGGGATCCGCCGCCTCCCAGGCACAGCCCAGGCGCTCCAGCAGGGCGCTCACGTCCGCCATGCGCTCCGCCGGGGCCCATCCCTCGAAGAAGACAATGGTCCCGTCGGTAAGCAGCCGCTCCGCCGCGCTCTCCCGAGCGGTCTCCGCTGTCAGCCGGTCCGCGTAGGTCCGCAGGGTGTCCCGCTCCCGGGCGCTCTCCGCAATGGCCGCCTCGGCCTCCTCCCGCCTGCGCTGGAGCTCCTCCAGCTGCCGGTCGGTCTGCTTCAGATCCGCTGCCGCCGTGCCGGTGACCCCCGGAAAAGCAGCCGCGCTGAAGCCGTGGGCCCGCAGGACCTCCATTACCGGCTCCTCCGCCGCCCGGTGGCAGAGGAGCAGCAGGTATCGCTGCTGCTTGTCGGCGCTGATCTCCAGCAACTCCGCAGGCAGCGCCTCCAACTCCAGCCGCAGGGCGCCCACGTCCGTTCCCGCGGGGCAGGTCCCCAGGCGGGAGAGCACGTGCTCCGTTCCCTCCGCCTCCAGCGGCAGGTCCAGATCCTGCCAGGGCAGCAGCCCTGCCCGGCGAGCCTGAAGGCGGGACATCTCGGTCTGGATCCCGGAAAGGGTCCGCAGCCGCTCCCCCACGTCCTGGGTGACGGTTTTGGCCTGCGCCTCCAGTCCACCGCCCAGAAACTCCTTCTCTGTGACGAGCCTGCGCTTGACAAACAGCCCGTCCTTCACCTGTCCGTACCGCCGCATGGCGGCCAGGGCGGTGTTCACCTCCGCCAGGGCGCCTTTGGCCTCCGCCAGGCGGGAGCTCTCCCGCTCCAGCAGGCCGGACCAGTCCTCCCCGGCGGTCTCCGGCTCCCGGATCTCCACACAGCCCAGCCGCTGGAGCTGCCCCAGCAGCTCTTCCCGGCAGGCTGCCATGGCGATCACCCGGAGCCTCTTCATCTTTACAATGGCCATGTCAGTCTTTCACAACCCTTCCGACAATGAGATCGGCAGCCATGTCCAGCCGCTTCTCCGCCTCACGGCGCAGGCGCTCCGCCTCCGCCTGGGCTTCTTGCCCGATCTCGTCTCCTCTGGCCGCAGCTCTTGCCTCCGCCTGACGGAGCAGCTCCCGCCCCCGGTCCGCAGCGGCAGCCCGCGTCTGCTGCAAGAGCGCAAGACCGTCCCGCTGTGCATCGGCGACGATCTGTTTCGCCTTTGCTTCTGCGGAGGCCTTGCGCTCCCGGTTATCCGCCTCCACGCGTGTGATGTTCTCGATGACTTCCAGTGGCATCTTCTTCACCTCTTTCCTGTCATGGGGCTTCTCTATGCGAAATGGATGGCTTCAGGGCCTCCCTGCCGCCGCTTGCCGGCGGCAGGAATACCCGGATGGTCGTCTATAGCGCGTCGTTCCTTTCCAGGGCAGTCTCCCCGTTCGTCTTATCTTAGGCAGCTTCGGGGGCAATTATCCGCGGAGTGCGCCCAAGTCTTTGCGGTCGATCTGCGGGCTCAATCCGGCTTTGACCAATGCATGTTTTTCGACCGGCTCACCATTCGAGCGTTCAGATCCGGCGGTGCTCAACCCCGCGGCTCTTTTTCCTCTTTCTTGGTGCTCCGGTCCAGCAGGGTGGCCAACTCGTTCAGTTCTGTCCCCGCCTGGTCCATCGCCCGGGGCAGCTGAGACAGGTTGACCTCAACTTTCCGCAGCTCCGCCGTCACATGGGAGGCGGTGGACTCGAAGGAGGACATCAGCGTCACATACTGGGCCCGGAACAGCTCCACCGTGCGGCGCAGCCTGGCGGTGGTGGACGCCTCCAGCTCAGCGGCCCGTTTGTGGGCGTCGCACTCGATGTCCCCCACCCGGTCCCGGAACTGGGCGTAGGCCTCCGCCTCCGGCCGGAGCCGCTCCAGCTCAGCGGCCAGCCGTTCAGCCTCCGGCTTGAATGCCTCCAGCCCCTGCCGGGCTGTGCGCTCCTGCTCCAGCTCGGACTGGGCCTGCTCCCGGAGGGCGGTCTCCGTCTCCAGCCGCGTCTGCAGCTCCCGGACCTGGGTCCGCAGGCTGTCCGCCTCTGTCTGCAGGTCCTCGTTCTCCTTCTGCAGCCTCTCCTGGACGGCGGCGGCCTCCTTGGCAGTCTGCTCAATATAGTGGATCACATCCTGCTTGTCGAATCCGCCGAACGCGACGCTTTTGAATGCGTAGTTCTCCATGGTCCGCTTCTCTCTTTCCCGAATGAAAACTTTAACTCCACTTTAGCACAGAACCCCGGCGTTTACAAGGGTTTGAAAATTAACATAAAAAATCCAAAAAAACTCTTGCATTTTGAAATCAGACATGCTATTATAATAAAGCTGTCCGGCAGGACAGGATGTGCGCCCTTAGCTCAGCTGGATAGAGCGTCTGGCTACGGACCAGAAGGCCGGGGGTTCGAATCCCTCAGGGCGTACCAGGAAACCCGCTGATTTCTTTGAAATCGGCGGGTTTTTTGTACTTTTTCGAGGTGTTTATTTTTCTGACCCACGATTTGACCCATTCACTGCCCCATTTGCCGCTTAAACTGTACCCCATAAAATGGACACATTGGATT
>NZ_KI271766.1:0-6107 GCF_000469445.2 Oscillibacter sp. KLE 1745
CGGCACCTTCCGTCCCACCGGCACCCTGACCGGCAACGCGTTCATGAAGATGCTGCTGGGCGCCCTGGGCTATGACAGCGCTGTCGAGAGCTACACTGGTCCCAACTGGTCCGTGGCCGTCATCAAGCAGGCCGCCGGTATCGGCCTGGACGACGGCAACGACGAGTTCGTCGGCTCCAAGGCCGTGACCCGTGAGGAGGCTGCCCTGTACGCCTTCAACATGCTGCAGGCCACCATGGTCGAGTACGACGCCAAGACTTCTGTCGACATCAACGGCGCTACCGTGACCATCGCCGGCGACAAGGCCAAGGAGATCGAGAACACCTCTCGTACCGACGGCTACATCGACGACGACAACAAGATGCAGTTCGCTGAGAGATACTTCACCGACCTGCGCCTGACCACCGACACCACCGATGACTTCGGCCGTCCCGCCAACACCTGGCGCTTCAAGGGCGTTGAGGTTGGCACCTTCGCCAAGACCGCTGACGCCACCTACACCGCCGACGTGAAGCTGGGCCAGATCTACTCTGACCTGGGCATGTCCGACAAGGACGAGGCTGCTCCCGTCTTCGTGGACGGCGTTGAGGCCAGCGAGTCCGCCAAGGTCTCCAAGGGCAACGACCTGAAGGTCAGCGAGCTGAAGTTCACCAACTCTCCCGTTGCGAAGTGCAACGTCGGCAACGGCACTCTGGTCGAGGCCTATCTGGATGAGGATACCAACGATGTCACCATCGTGGCTATCAACACCTACGTGGCTGAGGTCAACAAGGTTGTGGCCAAGACCAACTCCAAGGATGCTTACATCACCCTGTCCGAGCTGGCTGCTGAGAACGGCGCCACCTCCGGCCTGCGTGCCAACGACGAGTTCGAGACCACTGGTTTCGAGAACGACCAGATCGTCCTCTTCACCTATGCCAACAACGAGATCCAGTCTGTCAAGGCTGCTGAGTCCGCTGAGGGCACTCTGACCAGAAAGGTTTCCGGCAAGTCCATCAACCTGGGTGAGACCAAGTATGACTTCTCCAAGATGTATTCTGTGGACGGCGGCGAGAGCAGCCTGGGCATCGACAGCGAGTATGTCGTGTACCTGGATGCCAACGGCTATGCCATCTACGTCGAGGAGACTGAGTACAACATCGCTGACTACGCCTATCTGCGCGCTCTGCAGGGTTCCAGCGTTGCTTTCGCCTCTGACAAGGCTGCTCTGATCACCTATGACGGCAAGATGAAGACCGTCGACACCAAGGAGGACTACACCAACGACTTCGCTGGCTATGGTTCTGAGCTGCAGATTGGTAATGCCAACTCTGAGATTGTCCTGGTGAAGGAGACCTCCAACGGCGAGTATCGCCTGAAGGATCTCGACACCAAGAATCCCAGCATTGCTAAGGCCGAGGACTCCTTCGAGCTGCGGAACGGCGTGGCCCGGATCAACCTGACTAACAAGGGCGTGACCAACGCCTCCGATGCCAAGCAGGGCACCGACTACATCTATGCCGACAGCAAGACGGTGTTCGTGGTGGGCACCTATGACAGCGGTGCTCGCGAGAATTGGAAGAATGCTACCTATCGCGCCTACACCGGCATCAACAACGCTCCCACCATCGTGGACGACAACGACAGCAGCCCGGCTACCAATGCCATCGGCATGAGCTACTACTGCCGCAACAACGGCGTTGCCACCATCGTGTACCTGAGCGTGGACGAGGCTGACTACAAGGTCACCGGCGGCAACAACGACGTGATCTTCTTCGCCTTCGAGTCCGGCAGCAAGAAGATCGAGGACTCCGACAACGAGTACTACACCTACAACGCAGTTGTGGATGGCAAGATCGTTGAGGGCGTCAAGGTCGATGCCAGCGTGAAGATCAACAACAGAACTTCCAACGGCTCCTTCAGCAGCAACGTGGTCTTCACTGGCGCCGATTATGACGACGGTGTGATCACCGGCCTGGATTCTCTGAGCAACTCCGGCACCGTCACCGGCATCAACAAGGTGAACAATGAGAACGTCGTGCTCGGCTACGGCAACGGCTCTGAGTCCACCTATGTGGTCGCCGACGATGCGAAGATCTTCTTCATCGACGATGACGGCACCATTACCGAGGGTGCGGTGAGCAACATCCGCCGCTCCGACGAGGATGTCGTGACCTACGTCCTGGAGGATGGCCAGATCAGCTATCTGTTCGTCCAGCAGTACTTCGAGGATAACGACCAGTCCTCTTCCGGCGGCAGACAGGAGCTGACCAGCATCACTGGCGTGAGCTATCGTGCTCCCGACCTGACCCTGACTCTGAACGGCACCAACGCCGGCCAGAACTACAAGGTCACCCTGAAGATGATCGTTGCCGGTGTGACCACTGAGCTGGGCACCTACACGGTCACCGGCGCCACCGGCGCTACCAGCACCACCGCTGTCCTGTCCGTGGGCACTCTGGCCAGCATCGCTGCCAGCGGCGGTATCTACATGGTCTCCTGCGGCGGTCAGAACGCAACGTTCACTGCCTAAGGAACTGTGTCAACGTGCTGATGCACTAAGACAAAAAGGATTCCCGGACTTCTGTCCGGGAATCCTTTTTATGTGTCAGGCATAGTCAAAGCCGGTCGGCACGCCCTCTGATAGCTTCTCCCTGCACGGACACACGGCTTGCGAGGATTTGCACAGGCTTTGGCCCAGCTGGCAGAGGAAACGAACTGGTGAATGAGCCGTTCCTTCGCCGCCAGCACCGGAAGAGTCGAAGGCCCCCCGGACTTTTGTCCGGGGGCGTTCCTTTGGATTACAGTTTCCAGCCCCAGAGGATGATTTTCCCTTCCCCGTTGATGGTTCCGGCGTCCGTCATAAAGTTCAGCGTCTTCAGGTCCTTCGGCGCGATGGAGGGGATGGTGCTGTAATAGGGCGGGTTCGATGTATCATAGATATGCTCACAGATACAGGCAATGGGGGAGAGATAAGTTGCCAGACGGATCTTTGCTTTGCCCTGACCCAGGAGGCCGCTCATCTCCAGGCGGCACAGGTAGTTTTGGTGCGAGCCCGGATGGAAATAGCTGTCTGTCGCAATATTGTTGCAGCGCAGATAGATATAGTGATAGGCTGTGGAGAGGATGGGGACGATCCACACCTCCGTATACTGCGTGAAGTCGATCTGTGATACATCCACATCCACCTGCGCTGCTTCCTGCGTGACAGGCACTTCCAGAAGTTTTACCAGTGGGACGGCCTCGGCGGCTGCGGCTGCCTCCCGGCGGATGGCGGCATCCTGAGCCGTTCTCGCCTGCTGCTCCGCCGCGTCCGCGGCTGCCAGGGAGGCCAGGGCTGTCTCCAGCTTCTGATTGTCCCCGTTGAAATCCTCCATCCGGATGCGGTCCGTCAGCTCCCACTGGTTGAGATGAAATTGACTGGTCTGCTGCAAATTCTTCACCCTTTCCCGAAAATCGTGGCGGGAAAACTCCCGCTATCCAATCCCCCCTGACCGGAAGAAATTGCAGAATTTCGTGCAACAAAAAATTCCCCCGGACCGAAGTCCGGGGGAATTTTCAACCGCGGGTACAATCACCCTTCTGGCGGGTAATCAGACACCCAACACAAAGCTCTGGTCGCCGCAGGTCACCATGTAGGTGGAGCCCACAGACAGAGCGGCAGAGATGGTGGCGGTCGTCGTTGTCGCGGCGCCAGTCACGTTGGCGGTCGTCAGCTTCACCAGGGTGCCGCCGTTGACCAGGGAGATGGTCACGGGGTAGACCTGTCCGGCGTTCGTGCCGGTCAGAGTGACAGTGACGGTGCCGCTGCTGTAGCTTGCGCTGATCCCGCTCAGGACCACGCCGCTGCTACCGGCGCCCTCCTGCTTGCCGTTGTCAACTTCCTGGATGAACAGGTAGGCGATGTCGCCGTCAGTCACATCGAGGAGGCCGATGTAGGTAGCAGTGGAGTCGGAGCTGATGTTCTTCACATCGTCGATCTTGGTGATAACACCATCGGTATCGATGTAGTACATCTTGGCGTCAGAGGCAACCGTGTAGCGGACGCTGGCGGAAGCCGTCGTGCCGCCCAGGCCGATGCTGTAGGAGCCGGAGAGCTTCCACACGCCGGTGCCGGTGAGGGTGGTGTAATCAGATGTGGAGATCGCATCAGCGGAGGTCAGCAGACCCTTGTTGTTGTAGTCAGCATTGGTCACAACCTGGTTGACCGTGTCGTTGCCAGCCAGAACCACAGAGCCAGCATCCTGAGCGGCCTTGACCTTCACGGTGGTGATCTCGTCGTCCACAACCGCGTTGTACAGGTAGTACTGGTTGTTGTCGCCATCGGTGATCATCTTGGTGGCGGACTCAGCAGCCAGGAACACCACATCGCGCTTGCCGTTGGTGACATAGGCGCCGGTGGCGTCGATGAAGGCGAAGGTCACCACATCGCTGGAGCCGCTGGTGGTGTAGACCATCTCAACAGCCTTGGTCTCCACAGTGGGAGAGGTGGTCGGATCATCAGACATGATGGTGGGAGCGTTCTTGATGCCCTTGTAGACGGAATAGTCAGTCTTGCCGCGGGCATCGCTCTCAGCCACCACGAACACGGTCTCACTGTTGCCATACACCGTAGTGCCGGTTTTGGTGGTGATAGCCGCGCGGGTGTTCTTCATGTCGAAGTCGGTAGCGCCATTTCTCAAAACGCCGTTAGTAGAGATCGGATAGGTTCTGTCATCCTCGGTTGTAACAATGGAACCGTTCTTGTGAACATTGGCGGCCTGACGCAGAGCGTACTCGCCCTTGTCGTCAGCGCGGTAGTAGACGATGGTGCCCTCCAGAGAGGTGTAATCGTCGTCAGTATCCACCGTCTTCACGGAGCCGTCGGACATGACCAGCTGAACCTGATCCTTGCCGAAGCGGCTGTTGCTGCTCTGGGTGTAGAGCACATACGCGTACTGAGAGGCGTCGAACTCCTGCTCATCCACATAGATGACCATGCCGTTGGTATCCAGATAGATGACATAGTCGCTCTTGGTGGTCATGCTGGTCTCAGAGCCGAAGGAGAACGCAATGTTCTTGGAGTACTTGTACTCGGTATCGGCCAGAGTCAGGTTCTTGCCCAGGGTGTACTTGTCGAGGGTGCCCTCCACGGACTCGGCCTTCACAACGGACTTGATCTCGTCCGCGCTCTGGGAGTAGGTGAACAGGACCACATCGTCTTCCTCGAAGTTGTCGGTATTGGTCTCAAAGCGGGCCTTGCTGCCGGAGATGGACACAGAGGTAGAAGCGTCCTTCTCGGTCACGAGGCTCTCGGAGTTCACGACAACATAGGGATCGGAGACCTTCTCTTCCTTGGAGGAGATGGTGCCCACATAGGTGTCGATGATGCAGATGGTGACATCGTTGTTGTCCTCATCGTAGAAGACCTCAACGGTGCTGCCGTCAGCCACCAGCTTGTTGTTGGCGCTGGAGCTGGAGACCTTGACGGTGTTGCCCTTGGACACGGCAACATCATCGGCCTCGACGCCGTTGTAATAGACCTCGGCGTTCTTGTCCTTCTCGCTCATGTCGAGATCGCTGTAGATATCACCCAGCTTCACGTTGCTGGTGTAAGTCACATCAGCGGCGTCCGCATAGGTGCCGATCTTGTCGCCCTTGAAAGTCCACTTGGTGGCGGGACGGGCGAAGTCGTCGGTGGTCTCGGTCTTGTCCAGCTTGTCGAAGTAGCGCTCGGCAAACTGCAGGTTGGGCTTGTGCATGTTGTTGTCGTAGGAGCCCTGCGCAACTTCCTTGGCCTTGTCGCCGGCGATGGTCACGGTAGCGCCGTTGATGTCGACAGAAGTCTTGGCGTCGTACTCGACCATGGTGGCCTGCAGCATGTTGAAGGCGTACAGGGCAGCCTCCTCACGGGTCACGGCCTTGGAGCCGACGAACTCGTCGTTGCCGTCGTCCAGGCCGATACCGGCGGCCTGCTTGATGACGGCCACGGTCCAGTTGGCACCGGTGTAGCCCTCAATGGCGCTGTCATAGCCCAGAGCGCCCAGCAGCATCTTCATGAACGCATTGCCGCTCAGGGTGGCGGTGGGACGGAAGGTGCCGTCGGCGTAGCCGTTGATGATGCCCTGCTGAGAGCAGTAGGTGATGTA
>NZ_KI271766.1:6207-6553 GCF_000469445.2 Oscillibacter sp. KLE 1745
GTCAGGGTGCCGGTGGGACGGAAGGTGCCGTCGGGATAGCCGTTGATGATCTTCTCCTGGGCGCAGTAGGTGATGTAGCCTGCGAAGGTGTTGCTCACGGGCACATCCTTAAAGGGAGCGCTGCTGGCGCTCAGAGCGGAAGCGGTGGTGGGCCCCAGGATCAGGTTGCAGATGATCTTGGCGGCGGCACCGCGGGTCAGGACATCAGTGGGCTTGAAGTCGCCGCCGGTGTAACCGTCGACAACACCAATCTCGGAGATGACGTCAACAGCTTCCTGATAGGTGATGCTGTCGTCATCACTGAAGTCCTTAGCACCGGCGCTGACGGTGACCAGAGACATGGTCA
>NZ_KI271766.1:6653-44240 GCF_000469445.2 Oscillibacter sp. KLE 1745
TGATGCCCTGCTGAGAGCAGTAGGTGATGTAGCCTGCGAACACGTTGGTCACGGGCACATCCTTGAAGGGAGCGGTGTCAGCGCTCAGGTAGGAAGCGGTGGTGGGCCCCAGGATCAGGTTGCAGATGATCTTGGCGGCGGCACCGCGGGTCAGGACTTCAGTGGGCTTGAAGTCGCCGCCGGAATAACCGTCGACAACGCCGATGCCGCTGATGACGTCGACAGCTTCCTTGTAGGTGATGCTGCCGTCATCACTGAAGTCCTTGGCGCCGGCGCTGACGGTGACCAGAGACATGGTCATCACCAGAGCCAGTACCAGAGAAAGGAACTTCTTCATTGGGTGTTTACCTCCTTTAAATTTCCGCCGTTCCCTCATTTTGGCAAATTGGAGAGATACACTCCTCGCACAACGGCTTGCGGCCCTTGTGGGCCAGCGCTTTTCCGAACAACTTCGGTAGCATTTTGAGTTTTCATGCTACCAAACGGCTGCAAAGCTTGGAAACCCTGGAAAGTCTGGTAGCAAAATTAAAGATTTGGTAGCAGCCAATTATGGAAATTTTTTGATGCATCAGATCAGCAGAGGATTGTGATGACATCCAATGCGCTTTCCGGTACCGCTCTTTCTCTGAATGATTTGGTCTGAAAGGCGGGCCCGCGCTTTCTTGAAACGGATGTCACATCGTTGAAAAATAAAAATACACAGGCATTCCGCCCCTCGCAGAGGTAGATTCCCTTTGTCCGGACTGCGGACTGAAAAGCGAAGGATGATTAAAAATGAGCGACAAATATAATCTGCTGATTTGATACATAAATGAAACCATTGGAATAGACAATGAACAAGAAATCTGATATAATTTTGCGCGGTAAAAGACTATTCTCGCGAGAGGAGCAATTTCATGAAGCGAAAAAAAACCGTGCCGGCAGAGGTGGTTCCAAAACCGGTGAATGATGCGGCGCCTGTGCCGGAGAAAGACCATCCGCTGTATGACCGCCTGTTTGTTGTGGGATTTGCGGTGCTGCTGTTTTTTGCCATGACGGTGCAGACGGTTCCCATGAGCCTGATTCTGGCGGCTGTGGCATTGGCGCTGTCTTTTGGCAGGGGGGGCTATGCACGGTTTCGCGGCCGCCTGGGAATCCCGGTCCTGGGGTTTCTGGCCTTTTTGATCCTCTGCGGGGCCGCCAGCCTGTATACGAGCTTCGGCGCCTACGCTTACGGAGAATATGCCAAGCTGCTGGCGTCCGGAGCCCTAGGCCTGTTGCTGTTGGCACGCGGACGGGAACAGAACGCCGGCGGACTCCTGTTCGGCTTCTCTGCCGTGTGCGGAGTGATTGGGCTTCTATGTATCGATGCCGGGTGCCGGGGACCGCTCTTTCGCGGCTTTGCCTCTTTTATGGAGGGGCTTGGGGATGCAGCTTATCAGAGCCTGGATCAAGCGACCTATACGGGCGCCCGGTTTGACGGCATCTATAACGACGCAAACCTGACCGGCAGCCTGATGGCGCTGGCGGTCTTGGTGGGACTCTACCTGATCCGTACAGGACGGAAACCGTGGGAGCGATTTGCGGCTTGCTTTCTGACCGGACTGTCCGCAGTGGCCTTTTTTACCGCAATGAGCCGTGGTGCCATTCTCTGCTTTGGCGCGACACTGCTGGCCTATCTCCTGATTGCGGGAAAGGAAGAACGGCTGGGGCTTTTCTTTACCATGGCGGCAATGGGCATTTCCATGGTGGTATTCGGCGTGGTCTCGGCCTCGCTCCTGGCAGGCGGCCCTTTTTGGGGAACGCTGGTCGCTCTGCCGAGCGGAGTGCTGCTGTGGCTGCTGAACGAGTTCCCCGCCCGGAAGGCGGCTTCCGCGCTGGCGGGGCATGGAAAGCTCCTTGCCGGTGTGCTGGGAGGAGGGATTGCCGCGGGAATCGCGGCAGTTATACTGGCGCTCACGCTGACGGAGCCGTTTGTATTTACAGAGAGCAACTTCCTCTACCGGGGAGCCGATGTAGAGGGCGGAGAGACCTATACGTTTTCCGGTGATTGGGATAAAAGCAGCGAGATCACGGTGCTGGTCTATGGCTCCACACGGGAGCAGGAGCTGACCTCAGTCACTGAGACATATTATAATGGCCCGCTGGAAGAGGCGTCCTTTACGGTGTCGGAGGATGTGGGGCATGTTCTGATGCAGTTCCGCGGTCCTGCAGGCCTGGAGCTCCGGCAGGTGTCTCTGTCGGACGGAACCGAGATCCCGATGGCCTACACATTGCTGCCGGACAATATCGCGAATCGCCTCCAGAAAAATATATTTGAAGACAGCAGTTTTCTGCTGCGGCTGCAATATGATATAGACGGATGGACGCTTTTCAAAGAGTCCCCGTTGGCGGGACACGGTCTGGGAGCCACAGAGGGGCTGCTGACCTCTGTACAGCCGTTCTTTTATGAGTCCCTTTATCTCCACAACCACTTGCTACAGGTGATGGATGAGACCGGCCTGCTGGGTCTCGCTGCATTTTTGGCATTCATCCTGGGAACGGCCGTGCTGCTGGTCCGGCAGCTTCGCAAAGCGCGCACGCCCCTGGCGGCCATGCTGCTGGCCTGCTTGGTCATGATGAACCTCCACGGCCTGATGGAGATCTCTTTCTCCGTTCAGATGTTTCAGTGTGCGGCGTTTTTCCTGCTGCTGCTGCCAACAGTGTGTTACGGAACCTATACAGAGGGGAGGAAAAGGCGGGCCGCCGGTATTGTGGTCCTGGTGGTGTCGGACCTGTGGCTGGTGATTTCTGTTGCCCTGCTGGGCGGAAGCCTGCTGGCCCAAAAGGAATATCGGGAGCTGGATGCTGCCGGAATGACGACAGGCTCCTTCATAGAGACACTGGAAAGGCTGGACCGCATGGATGCATACAACGATCAGAGCTACAAGGTGAATCTGATGGGGAATGCGCTGCAGGCCGGCGGGATCAGCAATGAGGGCACAGCCGCCCGCTGTGCCAGAGAGCTGCGTGAAACCGGGGAGTTCGACTCCTGCTACTATGTTGCGGCTTACTACTATCTGCCGCTGGGGCAGGTGGAAAACTTTTTCGACGTCTTGCAGGAGGGCCTGCTGCAGGAACGCTCCAATTCCGAAGCGTGGAACAGCGCCATGAATTTGTGTATCCAGGCATTTTCACAAATTGATCCGGCAGAGGCAGACACATTTGCGGAAGGCGTCCGGGGAATCGGCGAAGCCATGGACCGGGCCAATGCGTATTTGCTGGTTCCGGTCGCTTTGACAGAAGAGAATGCGGCACTTTTGAACTGCGCCCGGACGGACTTACTGGATGGAGAAGGCATGTATGCAGCGATATCTCAGGTTCTAAGCCAAGCCGGGAATCCATCATAAAAAGGAAAAAATCCCCCCAACTGAGGTTGGGGGGATTTTTTGACCATGATTGCAATGGTATAGCTGTGGGTTGGTATAGATTCGAAAACTATGAAAAAATATATATTGTAAACTGTTTGGCACTGTGGTAGACTGTACAAGACATAAGGATGCTATATTTTGTCACATAATCGTAACAATTATTCCGATGCAGGACATACGGCGGTGAACACGGAATGCGACTGTGCTGTGACCACGAAAGAGGAGATGGAATGCGAACCGGGGTGAACATCCGAAAACGGAAAGACGGCCGATATGAGGCCCGCTATCCAAAGGGGCGGGATGCAGCTGGAAAGTTGCTCTATGGATACTGCTACGGGCACTCCTTTGAAGAGGCGCGGGAAAAACGGGACCGGATCATGGCGCAGCGCCCCCGGGAGATGAATCTGCTGATCCTTGGGGCAGGCGGACACGGTGAGATCATCCGGGAGCTGGCCCAGTCGCTGGGGGTATTCCGGAAAATCGGCTTTCTGGACGATGACTTGAAAAACCCGTTGGCAATGGGGCGGTGTGATGACTGCCTGCGGTATCTTGAGGAGTACCCGATTGCGATTCCCTCTGTGGGCGATCAGAAGTTACGGATGCAGTGGCTGGCTATGCTGGCCAGAAGCGGTTTTGTGCTGCCGATCTTGGTCCATCCGACTGCCACGGTTTCTCCGTCTGCGGCGGTTGGATACGGAACTGTGATCGAGGCCAGAGCCACGGTCTCGCCCGGAGTGCGAATCGGGAATGGCTGTATTATCGCCAGCGGCGCGACGATTGATCGAAATGTGAAAATCCCGGACGGGACCCTTGTGGGGTGCGGCCGGGTGATCACAGCGGCGGACTTTGAATGAGGAGCAAAAAGCGATATGGGAAACAGAATTTATCTGGCTTCTCCGACCATGCACCAGGAGGAGCAGGTTTTTATCCAGGAGGCGTTTGATACCAATTGGGTGGCCCCTCTGGGGAAGAACGTGGATGAGTTTGAAAAGGGAGTTGCGGAATTCGTCGGCGTCAAGTCTGCGGCGGCGCTGAATGCGGGAACCGCTGCGCTGCATCTGGCTGTGAAGCTGGCTGGCGTCCGGCGGGGAGACAAGGTGTTCTGTTCCGACCTGACCTTCTCCGCAACCGTAAATCCCGTGAGCTATGAGGGGGGCGAACAGGTCTTCATTGACAGCGAGCGGGAGACGTGGAATATGGACCCGCGGGCGCTGGAGCGGGCGTTTGAGCGGTATCCGGACTGCCGCTGTGTGATCGCGGCCAATCTGTACGGAACGCCTGCAAAGCTGGATGAAATCCGGGACATCTGCGATGCGCATGGAGCAGTGTTCATTGAGGACGCGGCGGAGAGCCTGTCTGCTACATACAAAGGACGCCAGACGGGTACCTTTGGGCAGTACAACGCCCTTTCCTTCAACGGCAACAAGATCATCACGACCTCCGGCGGCGGAATGCTGCTGTCCGACGATGAGGCGGGCATCTCCAAGGCCCGGTTTTGGGCCACGCAGGCCAGAGAGCCTTACCCGTGGTACGAGCACAAGGAGATCGGTTATAACTATCGGATGAGCAATATCGTGGCGGGGATCGGCCGCGGGCAGCTCATTCACCTTCTTGAGCACAGAACGAAGAAGGAGGCCATCTACCGGACTTATGAAAAAGCATTTCAAGGGCTTCCTGTGCGGATGAACCCCCATCTGCCTTACAGCCAGCCTAATTTCTGGCTCAGCTGTATGACTATTGACCCCGGCTGCACCGTGACGCCGGAACAGATTCGCCTGGCGCTGGAGGAGGAGAACATCGAGTCCCGTCCAATCTGGAAGCCCATGCACCTTCAGCCGGTGTTCGCGGCGCATGATTTCGTTACCGCGGGCGACAATGTAGGGGAGGACATCTTTGCCCGGGGACTGTGCCTGCCCAGCGACATCAAGATGGCGGACTCCGATCAGGAGCGGGTGATTTCTGTGATCCGGGGGCTGTTTTGATGTACCGGAAGTTTTTCAAGCGTTTTTTTGACGTTCTGCTCTCCGGCTGTGCGCTGATCTTACTCTCTCCGGTGCTGCTGATCGTGGCGGTGCTGGTGCGGACAAAGCTGGGCAGTCCGGTGATTTTCTGCCAGGAGCGCCCGGGGAAGAATGAGAAGATCTTCAAAATGTACAAGTTCCGCTCCATGACGGATGCCCGGGACGAAAACGGAGTGCTTCTGCCGGACGAGGTGCGGCTGACCCGGCTGGGCCGGATCCTGCGCTCCACCAGTCTGGACGAATTGCCGGAGCTGTGGAACATCCTGAGGGGGGATATGTCTATTGTGGGCCCCCGGCCGCTGCTGGTGAAGTATCTGCCCCTATACAATGAAGAGCAGCGTCACCGCCACGATGTGCGTCCGGGGCTGACGGGGCTGGCCCAGGTCAACGGACGAAATGCGATCACGTGGGAGGATCGGTTCATATATGATGTGCGCTATGTCTCCCGAATCACCGCCTGGGGAGATTTGAAGATCCTTTTGCAGACGGTCTCCAGCGTGATGCGGCGTGAGGGCATCTCCAGTGGGACTAGCGCGACTATGGAGGAATTCCAAGGAACGGGAGATGAGATGCGGTGCCTGAACAAGTGATCGTCCTGGGTGCCGGAGGCCATGGAAAGGTGGTGGCTGACGCTATCCTTTCCGCCGGCGACACAGTGCTGGGGTTCCTGGATGACGACCCGGCCCGCAATGCTGTTTGGGATATTCCGGTGCTGGGGCCCTTTGGTGCATGGGAGTCCTGGGCGGACCGGGTGGTGTTCGTGTTCGGCCTGGGAAACAACGCTCTGCGCCGGGAGTTGTCCGGGCAGATGCAGGTGAAATGGCATACCGCCGTCCATCCGGCTGCCCGGGTGGGCCGGGGCGTGGTCCTGGGCGAGGGGACCGTGGTCCTGGCCGGAGCGGTGCTCAACGCGGACGCCGCCGTGGGCCCCCACTGTATTATCAATACAGGCGCCATCGTGGAGCATGACTGCCGGGTGGGCGCCTGCACGCACATCTCTCCCCGGGCGGTGCTGTGCGGCACGGTCTTGGTGGGGGAGGAGAGCCACATCGGCGCGGGGGCTGTGGTGCGGAACAATCTCCGGGTCTGTTCCCATACAGTGGTAGGCGCGGGCAGCGTGGTGGTCCGGGATATCACCGAGCCCGGGACCTATGTGGGTGTTCCCGTGCGGAGGGTGCCATGAACAAGCGGGTATGGATCTGGAACCACTATGCCGGGTCTATGTATGAGGAGCAGGGTGGCCGGCACTATGCCTTTGCCAAGTATCTCAGGCAGGCCGGGTATGAGCCGGTGGTGTTCTGCTGCAACGCAAGGCACGGCAAGGCGGAGACCTATTTTCCTGATATGGATCTCTGGCAGGAGCATGAGGCAGAGGAAATCGGCGTGCCCTTTGTCTTTGTCCAGGGACGGACCTATGGGGGGAACGGAGCGCAGCGGGTCTTGAATATGGTGGACTTCTACCAGAACGTAAAAAAGACCGCAAGGGCCTATGCGAAAGCTCGTGGAAAGCCGGATGTGATCTATGCCTCCTCGGTTCACCCGCTGACGCTGGTAGCGGGAATCCAGACCGCAAAACACTTTGGCGTGCGGTGTGTATGTGAAGTGCGGGACCTCTGGCCGGAGTCTATTGTGGCCTACTCCAACCGGTTTACAAGAGAGAATCCCCTGATCCGGCTCTTATACCGAGGGGAGAAGTGGATCTACCAACGAGCGGACGCCCTGATCTTTACCATGGAGGGCGGCTATGACTATATCACGGAGCGAGGCTGGGAGCGGGCGATCCCCCGGTCCAAGGTCCACTGCATCAACAACGGCGTGGACCTGGAGCAGTTCCGGGAGCACCGGGCCCGCTTCCGGGTAGAAGATGCCGATCTGCAGGATCCCGCTCTGTTTAAGGTGGTCTATATCGGATCCATCAGGCGTGTGAACCAGCTGGGTGCGCTGTTGGACGCGGCCAAGCAGGTGACGGACCCCACGGTCCGCTTTCTGGTCTGGGGAGACGGCGACCAACGGGCGGCGCTGGAGCGGCGGGTGCAGGAGGAAGGCATCACGAATGTGATATTCAAGGGAAAAGTGGAGAAAAAGTACATTCCCGATATCGTCACAAAAGCCGATCTCAACCTCATCCACGGCAGCAATGATGGGAGATCTCTGCTGCGCTTTGGCATCAGCACCAATAAAATGTTTGACTGCTTTGCGGCAGGGAAGCCCATTTTGATGGATATCGCCGCCGGGTACAACCCGGTGGAGCAGTTTTACGCCGGCGTGTGCGTGGACTGTCCGGAGGTGCTGTCCCAGGCCATCGCCGGGCTCCGGCAGGCAGACGGGGACGTGCTGGGATCCCTGTGCCGGAACGCGGAGCGCGCCGCTGAGGCATACGATTACCGACAATTGACCGAAAGGTTGATCAAAGTTCTGGAAAAGGAGAGGTGATCTCCATGGAATTTACCTATGGAGCATACAGGGATCTTCTGGCGCTGCTGGACCGGCAGGGATACCAGGTGGCCACCTACCATGATTGGCAGGCGTATCCACGCTGCGTGATCTTGCGCCATGATATCGATAACAGCCCCGAGCAGGCTCTGGCCCTTGCACGGGTGGAGCGGGAAATGGGCGTGCGCAGCACGTATTTTGTTCTGTTGCGCAGTGAATTTTATAATGTGGCTGCCCGCCGCTGCCTGGAGACGCTGGGGCAGATCCAAGCTCTGGGGCATGAGTTGGGCCTGCATTTTGATGAGAAGGCTTATCCTGAGGCTGGGATAGAGGAAACTGCAGCGCATATCCTGCGGGAACGGGACATGCTATCCGCCCTTTTGGAAACACCGGTAACCAGCGTTTCCATGCACCGTCCGTCTCAGGCCACGCTGGATGCGGACCTGCAGATCCCCGGTATGATCAATTCCTATGGGCAGACGTTTTTCCATGATTTCAAATACCTCTCTGACAGCCGCCGGAGATGGCGGGAGCCGGTGGAGGAAATCGTGGCTTCGGGCAGGTATGACCGCCTGCACATCCTGACCCACGCTTTCTGGTATCACCAGCAGGAAGAGCCCATTGAAGTCACGGTGCGGCGGTTCATTTCCTCCGCCAATCAGGAACGCTACCGGCAGATGGAGGAAAATATCACAGACCTTGCCAGCATCATGGGGGGAGGTGCGTCCCTGTGAAGATCCAGGAGATCCTGGAATTTTTAGATGGGATGGAGCTTGCGTATACCTTTCAGGGCGATCCCCTGGCCCAGGTGGAGCGCTTTTCCTCCCTGTCCCACTACTGTCCCGGCTCGTTCACCTGGGTCAAAGCGTTGAAAAATGTGCCGGAGCACTTTGATCTCTCCGCGCTGACGCTGGTGTTCACCGGCCCCGATATGGAGCTGGAGGGTGCGGCCAACGTGATCCGCACAGCAGAGAGCAAGCGGGCGTTTTTCAGTACCATCGAGCATTTTTACGGAGAGGATGAGACCCGGCCCGCCATCGGGCAGGGCACGTATATCGGTCCCCGGGTCAAGCTGGGAAACAATGTCTGCATCGGCCACAATTGCACGCTGGATGGAGAGATTACCATTGGGGATGATACGGTCATCTGGAACAACGTGGTAATGGTGAACCGGGTGACGGTAGGAAGCCGTTGCACCATTTGCTCTGGCACCGTCATCGGCCATGATGGGTTCGGCTTTACCGAGGATGCAGCTCACCGAAAGACGATGGTCCGGCACTTTGGCGGCGTCCATATCGGCGATGACGTTACCATTCTGGAAAATTGCAGCATCAGCCGGGGCGTCATTGACGACACCATCATCAGCTCCGGCGTTAAGATCGATGCCCAGGTCCGCGTGGGGCATAACAGCGAGTTGGGCGAAAACTCCGCATTTGTGTGCGGTACCAGCATCTACGGATCCTGCCGCTTCGGAGCACACAGCTATGTGGCCACCAGTATTATCCGCAATCAGGTACAGGTGGAGGAAGGCGGCTTTGTAGGCATGGGTTCCGTGGTGGTGCGGGATGTTCCGGCCTACACGACTGTGGCAGGCAACCCCGCAAAACCGTTTGATAAAAAGAAAGAGGGATAATATGCAATTTATTGATTTGAAAGCCCAGTATCATGCCCTGAAAGCGGGGATCGACGCCAATATCCAGGCGGTAGTAGACAGTGCGGTTTTCATCGGCGGTCCCTATGTCAAAGAGCTGGAGGAGAAGCTGGCATCCTTCACCGGCCGCAAGCACTGCATCACGTGTGCCAACGGCACCGACGCCCTGCAGATCGCCTATATGGTGGCGGGCGTGGGCGCGGGAGACGCGGTATTCTGCCCTGACATGACCTTCATCTCCTCCACGGAGCCTGCCAAGATGTTCGGCGCGGTCTCCGTGTTTTGTGACATCACGCCCGACACCTACTGCCTGAGTCCGGAAAGCCTGGAGCGGCAGATCCAGGCAGTGCTGGCGGAGGGGAAGCTGACTCCCAAGGCCGTGGTGGCTGTGGATATCCTGGGCAATCCCTGCGATTATGACGTCATCGTTCCCATCTGTGAAAAGTACAGCCTGTTCCTTATTGAGGACGCCGCCCAGAGCTTCGGCGCTTCCTATCACGGGAAGAAGGCCTGTTCTTTCGGCCAAATTGCCACCACTTCCTTCTTCCCGGCCAAGCCTTTGGGCTGCTATGGCGACGGCGGCGCCATCTTCACCGACGATGACCACACGGCGGACCTGATCCGCTCCCTCTGTGTACACGGTAAGGGTCCCGGCGGCAAGTACGACAACGTCCGGGTGGGCATGAATTCCCGGCTGGACGCCATGCAGGCCGCCGTACTGCTGCCCAAGCTCAAGGCCCTGGGGGACTATGAGATCGATGCCCGCCAGCAGGTGGTAGAGCGGTATGGCCGGGCCTTTGCGGGAAAGCTCACTACGCCCTTCGTGGCAGAGGGTTGCGTCAGCGCCTGGGCCCAGTATGCACTGCTGGCGGCAGATACCGCACAGCGGGACAAGATCGTGGCCCATTTGAAAGAGGCCGGCATTCCCAATATGATCTATTATCCCACACCCCAGCATGCCCTGCCGGTGTTCCGGGATGAGCCCCATTACGGGGAGACCTTCCGCGATGCAGATGACTACTGTGCCCGGACCTTCTCCCTGCCTATGCACCCGTATCTGGAGCAGGCGGAGCAGCAGCAGATCATCGACGCGGTATTGGAGGCGCTGTGATGGCAGAGAAGGCGTATTTTGTCCATCCCTCCAGCTATGTGGATGAAGGCTGCGACATCGGCGCGGGAACGAAGATCTGGCATTTTTCCCACATCATGAGCGGCTGTACCATCGGAGAGCGCTGCAACATCGGGCAAAACGTGGTCATCTCTCCGGGCGTCAGGCTGGGGAACGGCTGCAAGATCCAGAACAATGTCTCCGTCTATACCGGTGTGGAGTGTGAGGACGGCGTGTTCCTTGGCCCCTCCTGTGTTTTTACCAACGTCATCAATCCCCGGGCTTTTATCGAGCGCAAGAGCGAATACCGTCGGACGGTGGTGAAAAAAGGCGCCAGCATCGGCGCCAATGCAACCATCGTCTGCGGACATGACATCGGCCGGTATGCCTTCGTGGGGGCCGGATCGGTGGTGACGAAAAACGTCCCGGACTACGCCATGGTTTATGGATCTCCCGCCAAGGTGCAGGGGTATGTGTGCCAGTGTGGGGAAAAGCTGCATTTCGCGGAGGGCAAGGCTTGCTGTACCGCTTGCGGCAAACAGTATCACATGAATGATAAATCCGCAGTAGAGGAGCTCGAGAAAATATGACGATGAAGGAAGAACTGATCGAAAAAATCAAAAACAGGACCCTGACCATGGGGGTGTGTGGCCTGGGCTATGTGGGACTGCCTCTGGCTGTGGATAAGGCCAAGCACGGCTTCCACACCATTGGCTTTGACGTGCAGCAGGAAAAGGTGGACATGGTCAACGCCGGAAAGAATTATATCGGCGATGTGGTCAACTCCGATCTGGAGGAACTAGTGTCCAGCGGAATGCTCAGCGCCACCACAGATTTTTCCAGGGTGTGCGATGTGGATTTCATTGCCATCTGCGTGCCCACTCCGCTGGACAAGCACCAGCAGCCTGACATCAGTTATGTCCGGGATTCCACGATTGCCATTGCCAAGCATCTGACCCGGGGCTCCATCGTGGTGCTGGAGTCCACCACTTATCCCGGCACCACTGAGGAACTGCTCAAGCCCCTTCTGGAGGAGGGCAGCGGCCTCAAGTGCGGGACGGACTTCTATCTGGGCTTCTCTCCCGAGCGCATCGATCCGGGCAATCTCATCTACAAGACCAGCAATACCCCCAAGGTTGTGGGTGCCATCGGCGCCGACGCCGTGGAGGTCATCGCCATGGTGTACCGCTCCATCCTGGAGGGAGATGTGACCACCGTATCCTCTCCCGCCGTGGCGGAGATGGAGAAGATCCTGGAGAATACCTACCGCAACATCAACATCGGCCTGGTAAATGAGCTGGCCATTTTGTGCAACAAAATGAACATCGACATCTGGGAGGTCATCGACGCCGCCAAGACCAAGCCCTACGGCTTCCAGGCGTTCTATCCCGGTCCGGGCCTGGGCGGGCACTGCATCCCCCTGGATCCCTACTACTTGAGCTGGAAGGCCCGGGAATACGGCTTCCACACGTCCATGATCGAGGCGTCCATGATGGTCAACGACCGGATGCCGGAGTATACGGTGGAGCGCGCCGGTAAGATCCTCAACCGCCACAAGAAGGCGCTCAACGGGGCCAAGGTCCTGATGCTGGGCATGGCCTACAAGCAGGATATCGACGACTACCGGGAAAGCCCTGCCATCCGGGTGATGGAGGAATTCCACAAGACCGGCGCCCAGACCGACTTTTATGATCCTTTCATCCCCAAGCTTCGCCATAACGGACAGTGGTATACCGGTGTGGAAACGCTGAACGCCGAGGTGGTGAAGGGGTACGACCTGGTCATCATCACCACCGCCCACAGCAATGTGGACTATCAGATGGTAGCCAACTGCGGTGTGCCGGTGTTTGACTGCAAAAACGTGATGAAAAACATCTCCAACCGGGAGAATATCGAGGTGCTGTAAGTGAAGAAGATCTGTTCCGTTGTGGGGGCGCGCCCACAGTTCATCAAGTTAGCCGTGGTGTCCCGGGTCCTGCGGAAGGAGTTTCAGGAAGTGCTCATCCACACGGGACAGCACTATGACCACAATATGTCCGATGTCTTTTTTGAAGAGATGGATATTCCCAAGCCGGATTATAATCTGGGGATCTCCGGCGGAAGCCACGGCAAGATGACCGGGGAGATGCTGGAAAAACTGGAGGAAGTCTTCATAAAGGAAGCGCCGGACATGGTGCTGGTCTTCGGCGACACCAATTCCACCATGGCTGCGGCACTGGCGGCCGTAAAGCTCCATATCCCCATCTGCCATGTGGAAGCGGGTAACCGCCTGGGAACGTTGGAGAGCCCTGAGGAAGTCAACCGCATCGTGACGGATCATGTTTCCAGTCTGCACCTGGTATGTACCCCCTCCGGCGTGGAGTTTCTCCGTCGGGAAGGCTTCCAGGATTCTGTGGTACTGGTGGGAGACCCGATGTATGACGCCTTCTGCTACTACACCCGGCAGCTGGACGGCAGTGAACTGGCGGGCATCGTGGATTTCCAAGGCGCTCCGCTGGAGGTCCCGGCCAAATTCTACTATCTCACCTGCCACCGTCAGGAGAATACGGATACGGACGAAAATCTCCGGGGTATTTTTGATGCTATGGAGGCACTGGATGCCCCGGTGATCTACCCGGTGCATCCCAGGAATCACGCCAGGGCAGAGCGGCTTTGCAGTCAGCGAGCCTACCGGAACCTGCTCTTGACGCAGCCTGTGGGCTATCAGACGTCCATCTCCCTGGTGAACCGGGCTGAAAAAATCGTGACAGACTCCGGCGGTGTCCAGCGGGAGGCATTCTTCGCCAAAAAGCCCTGCGTGACGGTGCTGGACTATGTGGGCTGGCCGGAGACCATGGTCAACGGCTACAATCAGCTGGCCAGGCCGGAAAAGGCGGACATCCTGGAAAAGCTGTCCCGGCCCGTGACGTTCGACCCCGCCTACCAGCCCTTCGGAGACGGCCATTCCGCGGAGAAGATCGTCTCTGAGATCCGAAAATTCCTGCAATGATACACGTCTGCCATATGACCAGCGCCCACGCATCCGACGACACCAGGATCTTTTATAAGGAATGCGTCTCTCTGGCAAAGGCGGGATATGAGGTATCTCTGGTGGCCCGGGGCCCGGCCCGTGAGGAGGCCGGCGTCCGGGTCGTGGGCGTGGGCGTGCCCTCAGGCGGCCGTCTTTTCCGGATGCTGTTCTTTGCCCGCAGGATATACCGGCAGGCGCTGGCACTGGACGCCGAGGTCTACCATCTCCATGACCCGGAGCTGCTGCCATATGGACTGCGGCTCAAGCGCCGCGGGAAAGTGGTCATATTCGACAGCCATGAGTTTACTGCTCAGGCCATCCTGGAAAAGCACTGGCTCCCAAAGCCCCTGCGCCGGATCGTGTACCGTCTGTATCAGGCGTATGAGGCCTCCGTCTGCCGGCGGCTGGATGCAGTCATCAGCGTCTCGCCTCATATCGTGGACTATTTTTCCAAGATCAATCCCCGGACCGTGCAGGTGACGAATTATCCCATCTTTCGGGAGGCTCCCATGCCCGATGACGGCGGGGACGCGCGGATCATATTCGCCGGCGGCATCACCCCCCAATGGATGCACGAGACGGTCCTCAAGGCCCTGGAGAAGGTGCCGGAGTGCCGCTATACCCTCTGCGGCCCGGTGGGGGAGGCGTACCTTTCCCGCCTGGAGGCACTGCCTGGCTGGGCGCAGACAGATTACCTGGGTCGGATCCCCCACGGAGAAGTGGCGAAGCAGATGGCGCACTGCCGTGCGGGAGTCGCGCTGCTGCGCCCGGGAAAGAATACCAACGGGCACAGCGGCACCATGGGCAACACCAAGATCTTTGAAGAGATGATGGCGGGTCTGCCGGTGATCTGCACGGATTTTTCCCTGTGGCGGGAATTCGTGGAGCGGTATCACTGCGGCGTGTGCGTAGACCCGGAAGATGTGGACCAGGTGGTCCTGGCCCTGCGCCGCCTGCTGGAGCATCCGGAGGAAGCCCGTCAGATGGGCGAGAACGGCCGCAGAGCCGTCCGGGAGGCATTCAACTGGAGCGTGGAGGAACAGACGCTGCTGGGGCTCTATCGAGACTTGAGCGGATCTTGTGACAAGGGCCGATGAGCCGGATCTGTCCGGCGCGTGGTCCGGTAGGGGAGGCGAAACACAGAGATGATGGAAACCATCGTCAAACACGGCGGCGCGTGCATGCACGTCACGGGTTTTTTTGCATACCGGGATCTTCCCTGCGGGGAGGCCTCCGCCCGGGCGTTCCTCGCCCAGTATCAGTCCACGGGCGTGCTGGACTTCGCGGATTGTCTCGGCGTCTACCGGGCCCGGATCGACCGGGAGGACGGAACGGCCGTCTGGTTTTCCGACAACTACGGCGGGTCGTCCTTTTTCATCAACTGGCAGACGGGGACCATCTCCCCGTCCCTGTATGAAAGCGCAGCACCGGAGGAAAGAAAGCCAAATCCCGTCGCCATTGCGGAATTTCTCTATTTTGGCTGTACGTACTCCTATGACACGATCTTTTCCGGCGTGACCAGGAGTGACCCCGACTGTTACTATGTCGTGCGGGATACCGGCATCGAGACGCGCTCCAAGGAGCTCCCCCCGCTGGAGCAATTGGAGCCTGGCCAGGAGGCCATGGCGTCGCTGATGGAGCGGGTCTGCCGGGCAGCGCAGGGACTTTCCATGGGCTGTGCGGTCACAGGCGGCGTCGACAGCCGCTCTGTCCTGGCGCATCTTCTGGCCAACGGGGTCCGGCCTGCCCTGACGGTGACCGGTCCTCCCGATCATCCGGACGTGTGCCTGGCCGGGAAGATCGCTGATGTTTTGGGGCAGGAGCTGACGGTCTTTTCCGATGCGCCGGAGGGAGATGCCTGGCTGCAAGAGGCCATCCGCCAGGTGGACGGCATGGCGGGCGTGTGCGGCGCCTACCGCCTGGCAAAGCAGTCCGGCGGCCTTGCCGCCCGAGGCATTGCCCTGAAATTCGGAGGCGGCGCCGGGGAGCTGTACAAAAACAGCTTCCTCAACCAGGACTTTCCCTTTTACGGCGGCAAGCCTGACTGGAAGCGCTTTTTGAGATTCAAGGTCATCACCTACGACTTTCCCGACGGCATCTGCGGAGGGCAGACGGAGGAGGCTATCCGGCAGACGCCGGAGCGGCTGTACCGCAAATTCAGCCGGTATAGCCGGCCCACCAAGGCCGAGTCCTATCTCTGCGCCGGCTATGCCATCATGCAGATGCGCCTGGCGGGCATCAGCAATATGGAGAACCGCTTTTACGCGGCCTATACGCCCCTGATGGAACGGTCCGTGGCTGCGTCGGTCCTGGGGCAGCCGCCCCGCCGGCTGGAGATGCAGGCCTGGCAGCGCCGTCAGGTCACCCAACACGCACCTGTCCTCAAGGACATCCCGACGGACCGCGGCCTCACCTGCGACAGCGCCCGGGCAGGGACGGAGTGGGCGAGAAGCATGTGGTTCCTTGCGAAAGTGGCGGCCGGGCGCGTCTTCCGGCGCAGCCGGGTCCCCTCCCGCATCGACCGCTGCTTTGCCCAGGGGCTGTCCTCTCCGGCGTATCACGCCGCTGTGGAGCGGTGCAGAGAACTGGGTATCCTTTCAGAGCATGTACAGGCTGAGCAGATCCCCCGGATGATCGCGGACCGGGTCTTTGCAGTGGGCATGATGTTTTCCTCTCCGCAGGAGCGGACCGGAAACTGATACTATCAAACAGAGAAGAGGAATGTTGTTATGAAATACGCGCTCATCGGCTGTGGCCGCATTGCCACCAATCACATCAAAGCCGTCCTGAACAACCACCTGGAGCTTTCCGCCGTCTGCGACGTCAAGCCCGAGGCCATGGAAGCGCTGCTGGCCAAGCACGGCCTGGAGCAGGATACCTCCATTCGCCGCTATACCGATTATAAAGAGATGGTGGAGACGGAAAAGCCCACCCTGGTGGGCATCGCCACCGAAAGCGGCATCCACGCCGAGATCGCGCTTTACTGCATCGCCCACGGCGTCAACGTCATCATCGAAAAGCCCATGGCCATGTCCATGGCTGACGCCGACGCCATCGTGGAAGCCGCGCAGCGGAACCATGTCAAGGTGTGCGCCTGCCATCAAAACCGCTTCAACCCGGCAGTGCAGGCTACCCGGAAGGCACTGGAGGAGGGCCGCTTCGGCAAGCTCTCCCACGGGTCTATCCATGTGCGCTGGAACCGGAACAAGGGCTATTACGACCAGGCTCCCTGGCGCGGCACCTGGGCCCAGGACGGCGGGTGCATGATGAACCAGTGCATCCACGGTGTGGATCTGCTGCGCTGGATGATGGGAGACGAGGTGGAGGAGGTCTATGCGCAGACCGCCCAGCAGTTCCACCACTATCTGGAGTGCGAGGATGTGGGCATGGCCGTGGTGAAGTTCAAAAACGGGGCCATCGGCACCATTGAGGGCACCACCAATGTTTACCCCAAGAATCTGGAGGAAACGCTCTATCTGTTCGGAGAGACAGGCACGGTGAAGATCGGCGGCACGTCCACCAACAACATCGACGTGTGGGACTTTGCCGACCAGCGCCCGGAGGACGCGGACCTCAAGGGGCTGCAGGAAGCCACCAGCAATGTCTACGGCAATGGCCACACCCTGGTCTACGCGGACATGATGGACGCCATCGCCCAGGACCGGCCGCCTTATATCGATGCAAAGGCCGGCCGCCGAGCCCTGGAGATGATCTTGGCCATGTATCAGTCCGCGGCCACGGGACTGCCGGTGAAGCTGCCGCTGAAGGATGTGGCCTCCACGGACTTTACCGGGCGCTTCTCCCGCTGACAGGTCTCAACGTCCCACAGGGAATAGAGGCTCCTGTTCCGGCGTAGGCGCGCTCTTCCGCTGAAAGAGAGGAGATCGTGTATGTGTGGGATCAGTGGTTATCTGGATCTGGACCGGGGCGTGGATACGGACACGCTGCGCCGCATGACGGATGTGATCCGCCATCGGGGCCCGGATGATGAAGGCTATGCGCTGATCGGAAAAGGGGGCGCGGCCTTTTACCGGGGAGAGGACACGCTGCCCCAGCTCTCTCTGCCCCCTCTGGAGCAGGGAGGCAGCGGAACCTTTCTGGGACTGGGGCACCGGCGGCTGAGCATTTTGGATCTCAGTGCCGCCGGCCACCAGCCCATGGCCCTGCCGGAGCGGGATCTCGCGCTCACCTACAATGGGGAGCTCTATAACTATCTGGAGCTGCGGGCGCAGCTGGAGGCGTTGGGGCATCGCTTTCGGACGAACTGCGATACCGAGGTCCTGCTCCATGCCTACTGCCAGTGGGGCGAGGACTGCCTGGACCATTTCAATGGCATGTGGGGCTTTGCCCTCTGGGACGGCAAAGAGAACAAGCTGTTTTGCGCCCGGGACCGGCTGGGAGCCAAGCCCCTTCACTACTACCACAGCGCCAACAAGCTGCTGCTGGGCTCCGAATTAAAACAGCTCTGTCAGGACCCCGCCATCCGGCGGACCTTCAACAGGCCGTACCTGGCGGCGAATCTGATGTACCGCCTGGGCGACTACGACGATGAAACGCTCATCGAGGGAATGCGGGCGCTCCCCCCGGGGCACAAGCTGGTGGTGCAGGTGGCCCCGGAAGGGGACCGCATCGTCTCCGTGACGGTCACCCCTTACTGGACGCTGCATGTCCGCTACGATGACAGCTATACCCAGGCCCAGTGGGAGGAGCAGGTGGCCGAGGAGTTCTCCCGGGCATGCCGCTGGCGGCTGCGCAGCGATGCGCCGGTGGCCGCCCTGCTCTCCGGCGGGTTGGATTCCTCCTGTATGGTCACGGAACTGTGCGGGCAGATGTCCGACCCGGCCCAGCTGCACACCTTTACCACCAGCTATCCGGGAGATGCCTCCTGTGATGAATGGTACTTTGCAGATCTGGTGAACCGGGCCTGCGGCTGCACGGGCAACCAGATCCTGCCGGCCCCCACGGACATCGAGGGCCAGTTTGAAAACGTGGTCTGGCATACGGAGGGCCTGTGCGGATTGTCGCTGCTGGGAGTCAAGGCACTTTTGGAGCAGGTGCGCTCCCAGGGCTATAAGGTGGTACTCAACGGACAATGCGGCGACGAGCTGATGCTGGGGTATGAGCGGTATTACGCCTTTTATTTCTCCTGGCTGCTGAAGACCGGGCGGATCCGGCGGCTCCTGCGGGAATTCCCCCAGGCGGGCCGTCACTCCCGGCTGCATCTGCACAGCTTGGCCGCCTATGTGCTTTATTTCGATCTCCCCATGGTACGGGATACCCGCCAGCTGCACCGCGCGGAGCGGTTCGTGAAGCGGGACCTCCTGGAGATGCGGAAAAAAGCGCAGCTGCACGAGCTGCTCTATCCGCGTTCCCTGGAGCAGCTTCAATATCTGGAGCTGACGGCCACGCAGCTGCCCAACATCGTGCGGATGGATGACCGGCTGTTCATGTCCGCTTCTCTGGAGAGCCGCATCCCGTTCATGGATTACCAGTTCGTGGAGCTGGCATGCCGCATCCCGCCGGAATACAAGATCCGGGAGGGATACACGAAATACCTGATGCGGTGTGTTTTCGATGCCCGGATGCCCCGGGAAGTCACTTGGCGCACCAACAAGCTGGGCTTCGGCGCACCGGTGGATGCGTGGGCCAGACAAGTCTCGCTGGAGTATCTTCTCTCCCTTATCCGAAATGCCAGGACCGCGCCGTATTTCTGGCAGGACGCGTTGGAGGCTCTGGCGCTAAGATCGCCTGTGCATCCTGCTGTTTTTGAATTTTTGACGATGGAATCATTCGCACGCCAGTTCGATGTGTCCGTGTGAATGGGGGGATCACCGTATTTTTTCGACACGGCATTGCAAACTCGGACGAGATGATAGTATAAAAAATGGCTTAGAGATTTCCTTGCTCCTGACTTTGGGCTCGTGCAGGGGTGTCTGGTTGGAGGTTAACATTCCATGTTTCATTCATTCAAAGTTCTCTGGGACCACAGGAAGATGCTGTGGGCTACGACGCTGGCGGACATTCAGTCCCGATACGCCGGATCCGTATTGGGGATGTTCTGGCTGGTGATCTATCCCATCCTGATGCTGACGGCCTATTCCGTCGTCTATGTATTCATCTTCCAGGTCCGGTTGGAACAGATCACCACGCCGCAGTATGTGATGCTGATCTTTTCCGGCTTGATCCCGTTTCTGGGCTTCAGCGAGGGGTTGGGGAACTCTGTGATCTCCGTTACATCCAATGCCTCCCTGGTGAAAAACACGCTCTATCCCATCGAGCTCATCCCGGTAAAAGCAGTTCTCTTTAGCCAGTGTACGGAAGTAGTGGGCCTGATCTTGCTGACGGTTGCGGTAGCGGTGACGGGCCTTTTGTCCCCGTGGCTGCTGCTGGCTCTGCCGCTGTGGAGCTTTCAGGTAATCTTCGGCATCGGCGTAGGCTGGCTGATCTCTTCCATCAACGTGGTGCTGCGGGATATGCAGAGCCTCATCAACATCATCAGTCTGATGCTGATGATGATCAGCCCCATCGCCTACACGCCGGATATGATCCCGGCAGGCCTGCGGCCATTTCTCCGCCTGAACCCCCTCTACTATTTTATCACTGCGTATCAGCACTGTTTCATTTATGGTGAGATGCCTCCGCGAGACATCCTGGTGGCGGTGGTACTGATCTCCCTGGGCACGTTCCTGGTGGGATTCTGGGTTTTTGAGAAGATGAAGCAGCTCTTTGACGACAACATTTAAAGGAAGAGAATGTACCATGGAAAATGCCGTTGAGATCGTAAATCTTGGGAAAATGTACCGGCTGTTTGATAAGCAGTCCGACCGTATTCAGGATATTTTTGGGCTGGACAAGCTTCGCTTCTGGGACCGGGAGCCGCGGTACCGCGAGTTCTGGGCGCTGCGCAACATCAATTTGACGGTCCCCAAGGGAGAGCGGATCGGCATCATTGGCCGCAATGGCGCCGGCAAGAGCACCTTGCTCAAGCTGATCGTGGGGAACCTCAGGCCCACGGAAGGGTCCATCCATGTAAATGGAAAGATCCAGGCACTGCTGCAGATCGGCACCGGCTTCCATCCCGAATTTACAGGCATCGAGAACATCCGCACAGCCCTGGCCTATGCCGGGATGGACTCCAAGAAGATCAAATCGTGTATGGATGAGATCATCGAGTTCAGCGAACTGGAAGACTATATCCACCAGCCGGTCAAATACTATTCCGCGGGCATGTATTCCCGCCTGGCCTTTGCGGTGTCCACCTCTTTGGAGCCGGACATCCTGATTATCGACGAGGTGCTGGGCGCGGGAGACGCTGCGTTTACCTCCAAGTGCGCCGAACGCATGAAGCATCTCACACAGGATACCGGGGCCACGGTGCTGTTCGTATCCCACAGTATGGAGAGCGTGCTGGAGATCTGCAACCGCGCCATCCTTCTGGAGCGGGGAGAGATCACCCACCAAGGCACTGCGCTGGAGGTCTCCAAGATCTATAACAAAAAGATCCGCTATGAAGAGGAGCTGCGGGCCCGGGCCAAGGAATTCCGCATCAGCCGAAAGAGCATGCTGAACATCGCCCAGGCGGACGAAGCCACACAAGTCCTGGTCATGCGTTTGGTATGTGACACGCCGCACCCGCATTACAAGCACCTGATCTATGGGTGTGAGCTGTCGGCTGATGGAGCGCCCGTTTCCCAGCTGCACTTCGGCGCGCCCATGGATGATGACCCTGCCCAGTTCACCCACGTCATCGCAGACAAGGGCGGTATGGACTGGAGCGACGCCAAAAAGGACCGGGGGAATTTTTACCGGGCCTACTGTGACCAGGACGGTTCCAACTGCCACGCGCCTTTCCAGATGGAGATCCCCCTGCATCTGAGCGGAAAAGCGCTCTCCGTGTGCATCCATGCCCGGCCGGACAGCCGGGAAAAGATCTACCTGGAGTACTTTGACGGCCATGCATACCGGCGGCTGGGCCAGGTGGAAAACGGAAATACCAGCTTCTCTTTCCGTCTGGCCGCAGAGGAAGACCAGCCCATCGAGTCTGCGTCCGCGCCTGCCGCGGAGGCGGAGCAGCCCCAAGCGCTGGAGACAGCGCCCATCTCCGCTCCCGACGCCCGGAGCGCGGAACCGGTCCAGGAAAAAGAGGAGCCCTTGGCTGGGGACCGGGATGCCACGGACTTCCAGCAGATGCAGCAGACCAACTCGGTCTACGGCTCCCAGGAGCTGCGCATCGAAGCCCAGGACATCCTGGACGGGACGGGGAAGAGCGTCCGCTGCTTCACCACCGGCGACACCCTGCGGTTTCAGATCCAGCTGGCAGCGCACAAAGCGGTCCGCCACTTTGTGGCGGTAGTCTGCATCATGACCCGAAGCGGAAAGACCGTGACACAGCTGTTTTGCACCAGTGAGGACCTGGGCATCTCCTCCATCCCCGAAAATGGCCATGTCACCATCGGGGCAGAGCTGTCGCCGCTGCGCATCGGCGAAGGAGAGTATATGGTCAGCATCGGCATTTTCAAGCAATGCACGATGTCCAAGGCCGCAGAGGAGCCTTCCTACTGCGTATCTGACCGTGCTTTGTTCTTCAAGGTGGAACAGCCCTTCGGCGTAAAGAAGGGACTGGGAGATCTGCTGCATCCGTGTAATTGGTCGTGTGGTGCGGTCCATCATGTCTTTGACGGTACGGCGCTGAAAAGTGAGGAGGTACCATGAATCATTACCTTGCGGTCTCTCCGGGGAAAACTGTGCTTCGTCCCCTTGCCAAAAATATACTGCGGGCAGCGGCGCTGGTGGAGGCCATCCCGGTGCAGTTTTCCTTCAGCGGCAGGGCGGGGATCGCTCTTTCCACGGGCGAACCGTATCCCCGTGGGACCCAGCTGCTGTCTGCCCTGGAAGGACTGGCTCCCCACGAGCCCATTCCTCCGGCGGTCTCCGCCGCGCTTGACGATCTGCGCCAGTGGCTGGATGACGGCCCCGGGCAGAAGTCTTTCGGGCCGTCTTTTCCGCTGCTTTTAGAGGAAGTACGCCGCCAGAGCGTGTTTTCCACCTGTGGGAATCCCCAGGAGCCTTTCATGGCCTTTTGGGAGCAATGGCGCCGGTATTATCCGCTGCCGCAGACCTTTGAGATCCGGGGAAAAAGCACCATCAACGAGGTCAATCAACAAGAAGCGGGGGATTATCTCCAGGCCCATAACCAGACTGCTCAGGGAGAGCCTTCCATCGACCGGGCGGCCCGATCCCTGGTCTCCTCTCTTCCGGCGGATGTGGAGCGAATCTTGGATATCGGCTCCGGCCCCGGCTACGGGAACCGACAGATCCCGGCGGACTATGCCGTTCTGGCCATGGATATAGAAGAGGAGATCCTCCGGGGAAATGTACGCCAGACCTGCGTGGGAGATATCATGGACATCCCCATGGCAGACGGGTCGGTGGATCTGGTCATGGCCTGCGACGTGCTGGAACACCTCCCGGACCCCGTGCTGAAAAAGGGGATCGCCGAGCTGATGCGCGTCAGCCGAAAATATATCTATCTGCAAGTCCCCTTCCAGGAGCCCTCCCTGATGGCTATGGCATTGTGCTCCCGCTGTGGGCATGTGTGGCATATCAACCATCACAAACGGCGCTATACCCAGCAGGAGCTCACCGCGCTGCTGCCGGAGAGCTGGAAGCCGGTCTGCGTCAACTATACAGGGGATATCACCACGCTGCGCACAGGGGTCCATGAGACAGAATTCGCGGACTTTTTCGGCTTTGATATCCACAGCGTAGAGGGGATGGTCTGTCCCAAGTGCGGAGGGAAGAGCATCCTGCGGGGCACTGATGAACTGGAGCTCCTGCACCGCATGGCGGGCTTTGACGCGGAGTTTCCCTTCCCCACATACTCGGAGATTGGAATCCTATTCTGCCGGGCCGATCAGGAAGCACAGCTCCCGGATACCATGTATCCGGAGCAAAAGCCGGAGCAGCGGCTGCGCAACGAGCTGCGTCCCATGGAGCGTCGGCAAGCCCTGCATGTATATACGAAGGTGGAGCTGCTGCCCGAGTTGTATACCGCAGGCTGTGAGATGACAGCAGACGAAGACGGCTATCATTTCCGCCGCTGCGAAACGGCGGAGACCGCCTGGGTGGCCATATCGTTCCCCCCCTTGCCGGGCACCTATACCGGGGTGGAGATCCGGGGCTCTCTGCCAGACGGGGAGGGCACCGTTTCCGTGGCGAAAGCGGATCAGCGGGGGCAGGAGCAGTATCTGATGGACTGGCAGTGGAGCACAGCGGAGGCCACGGATTGCCTGAATCAGGAGATCACCTGCTCTCCGGTGTATATCAAGCTCTATTTCAGCGCCCCGCAGCTGGATCTGTACAGCGCCGGATTGTCCGGCGGGCAGGATGTGCCCTACCAGTTTTATCCCCGGGAGGGCCGGGCGTTGTTTACTTTTTCTCTGGACGGTATCCGCTATCAGCTGCCTTATCCGGACGAGACAGGCATTTCTCTCCCGCATTCGCCCCGGCAGTGGCTGCTGGAAAGCAACCAGACCATCCGGCGCAGGGGCGCGCTTCTCAAGCGCTTCGTCCAGAGCCTGCAGGAAGCTGCCCCGGTGGGCGCGGAATCCAATGACAGCGCGCCACCCCAGGACGGGCAACATTGTGTGACAGGCTCCTTCCTGCCGGAAGCATCAAGTCCGGAGGAGGATCCGTATAAAGACGACAGCCAGAACATGGAGCCGGATCTACAGACGCTCCTGACGGCAGCGCTCCTTACAGAGAGCAAATTTTCCGGGGAAGCTTCCTTGGCATCCGGCGCGGCAGAACTTGCATCAGATGGCGGATCTCTCCAGCGCACGGTGGCGGCCTCCCTGTTTGCAGAGAGCATGGTAGCCGCAGGCGGGACTTCGTCGGAGGGGGCGGAGCCCCGGCACCAGGAGTTCCAAGACCGGCGCTGCGAAGTGTCCAGCGCATTGTTCGCTGAGTATGTATTATCTGTATACGAAGTGCCCGCACAGAAGAAACCGTCTCTTATGAAGATCCGGTTCAAGATCGCCGCCAAAAAAGTGGAGGGCAGATTGCAGGGATGGCTCCACCGGCATCCCCGCATGTACCAGACACTGACAGGTCTGGGCGTGAAGCGGCTGTATATCGTGCTTAAAAGGAGAGCAGCAAGATGAAAGAGAAAAAGATCGCGTGGCTGGTCACGCATGATGCGTATATTGACCGTCGGATCTTGTTTTTTGCCGATGTCCTGATGGAGAACGGGTATTCGGTGAAATTGTTTCCGTCCGCATATACAGACTTCACCAATGACTCCGATCCGGACTATGTGGTCCGTCCTCTGGATTGGAATGTAGTGAAACTCTACGCCCTGTCTCTGGATGCGCTGATGGAAGAGGAGCGTGGGCTTATCACCCATGTGATCGACGCACAGGAGGCCTATCACCGGGAGAACGGCACCTACGCGTGCGCACTGGAGCTGCTGGCCAGCATGGAAAAGACCCGCCGGGGCTACACGCTGCAAACGGTGGGAGAGCGCAGCGGCTATTTCATCTCCATCCAGAGAGGGAACCGCGTTCTGGTCTATGACAGTCATACCGGCCACACCACTGTTATCTCGGACAAGCGGACAGGCGCGCAGGCAGGCGAGTATGAGCGGGCCATTGTGGGAGCGGACCTGAAGGAGATCGACACACAGGGCTACACGACCGTGGGCGATGTGGCGCTCTCCTATACGAAAGGGCCCCGTGGCAGGGCGCTGGCGGCCCACTGCAAGACGGCGGACAACGGTGTCTGGCTGTTCAACAACGACCCGCCGGAGCTCTATCGGGGCACCCCCATCCCCCTCAGTCCTGTGGGGCCGGACACGCTGGGGGAAAAGCAATTTGATTTCCAGGATTTCCGGAAGATCCTGTTCGAGTATTCCCCCATTTTGGAGCAGGTACGGCGGGCCCTGTCGGAGGAGACGCCGGACCTGGTATACGTGGCGGATCTGCCCACGCTGCCCATCGGCGTGATGCTCAAGGAAGTACTGGGCTGCACGCTGATGGTGGATTGCCATGAGTGGTGGTACAAGCAGACCCGCCTGTGGGAAAGCACTTGGGCCGAGAAGATCGCCCTGGCGGAAAAGAGCGAGGCGGAGCTCTATCCCAAGTGTGATGTGTGCATCACTGTGGGGAAGTATTTGGCTCAGGACATGAGCGCATGCTACCACAAGCATTTTGATGTCATTTATTCCTGTATGAGCGCCGCTCTGCGCTTGGAGGATACTGTGCCGGAAGCGGACTTCTGGCATACCTACGGCATTCCGGATGGGACCCGGATCGCCATTTTTCAGGGCAGCATGACGGCCCTGCGCAATCTGGACAACCTGGCCCGGGCCACGCGGTATCTGGAGGATGACTGCCGCCTTGTGGTCGTGGGCGGAGGCGACTATCAGGAGAAGTTCCTCCACACGCTGGAAAAGGAAGGAAACCCCGAGCGGGTGGTCATGGTGGGCTGGGTCAACCAGAGCGAGCTTCTGCGCTTTACCGTCAACGCAGATCTTGGCGTGCTGCCGTATTCCGCGGTGGATGAATACTACTCCTACGCTGTTCCCAATAAGCTGATGGAATATTTTGAGGCTACATTGCCCATGCTCTATGACGTCTCCATGAAAGAAGTGTCCATGGTAGCCGGCGAACACGGCGTGGGCGTGGGAGAAGACCTCTCCGACCCCGTCAAGTTTGGGCAGACCCTCAACCGGCTGCTTCATGATGAGGAACAGCTCTCCGCCATGAAAAAGCAGTACGAGGGCTGCCGGAACAAGTTCAGCTTTGAGAGCCAACGGGCCGCGTTGGAGATGGTCCTGGGGGAACATGGCCTCATCGAGCGTGTGTGAAAGGACGAAAAACCTAAGGATGGAGAAAACACGGGTAAACTGCTTTGCACTTTTTTTGTTACTGGTATTGCTGACGGGCTGCTCCTCCACTTCGGGTACATCCGCCACGGTAGAGGAGCTGCCGGAGGAGGCCCCCTCTTATGTCACAGAATTGAAGGTCCCCACGGTGGAGGAGGTCCAGGAGATCAATGAATATGTCAATGGGCTGATCTCCTACGGCGTGGGTTCCCAGGTCGAGGGGCGGCCTATCACGGAGGAAGATTATCTGGAATTTGGGACCGGCGATTGCGGGATATACTGCTACTTGTTTGTCAAGGAGCTGTCCCGGCACGGGTACTATCAGGCCACCACATATGGAATCAGCTCTTTGCATATCGGGGAGGATTCTTCTATCCATGCCGTAGTGGAAGTTCAGACCACGGAAGGCCCCTATGTCTTTGACCCCACCCACGGCATCTATTACACCACGGATATGGCGACGCTGCTGACCTGCGACGATGCCCAGGCATACGCCTGCGGGGAGCCCTCCATGGACTCTTACTATCTCACCAACCGCTTTTTCACAGAGGCATATCAGGTCCTAGAGCAGCCGGACTCTCTGCTTCTCAATGATCTGAACCTGTTGGGCTGGTATCCCGCCTCTGTCACCAGCAGCATTCCTGTGGAGCCAGCCTCCAGCCAGGATGTGGTCTATGATGAGACGCTCACACCCAACTCCATCTTCTGCGTCTTTACAGAGGATGTGGAGTTTTACCGCATCACCATGAGCTTTATGGAGGAGCTTCAAGTCCCCCTGGAGGTCACATGCTGGTCGGTGGACGAGGACGGCACCAAGACCGCTCTGGAGGGAGATCTGGTGCAGGACGTGTACGATCTGTCCTATCAGCTCAAGGACGCTGCGACTACATCAGAGATCCTGGTGGAGATCAGCGGCCGGGAAACGCTTCCCAACCTTGCTCTTTTTGACATATACCAATAAAAGACTGCTCCGAGGACACGGTGGCTGTAATGCACCGTTCGGTCACCCCTCGGATGGAAACCTTGATTCACACAAAGGAGGGACCGCCCTATGTGCTCGATCGCGGGTATGATCGAATTATCCGGCAACCGGATTCCCGGGCTTGCCCACAAATTGAACGTTATGAACGATCTGCAGGCCCATCGCGGCCCGGACGGCCACGGCGTCTGGATGCACCAGGCTGAGAACGTCGGCATGGCGCACCGCCGGCTCAGCATTATCGACATCGCCTCCGGCCAGCAGCCCATGACCGATCACCACGGCAACTGGGTCTGCTTCAACGGGGAGATCTACAACTATATCGAACTCAAACAACAGCTGGGCGGCACCTATGAGACCACCAGCGACACGGAAGTAATCCTCCGGGCCTATGAGGTGTGGGGCGAGGAATGCGTAGAGCATTTTTCCGGCATGTTCGCCTTCGCCCTGTGGGACGAAAAGCGGCAGGCACTGTTCTGCGCCCGGGACCACTTCGGCATCAAGCCTTTCTATTACACTGTGGTGGACAACACGCTGTATTTCGCCTCGGAAATGAAGGCGCTGCTGCCGTTCCTGCCCAGCATTGAGACCAATCCCAAGGGCTTCCAGGATTACCTGGTGTTCCAGTTCTGCATGGAGGGACGGACACTGTTTCAGGGGATCGAGGAATTGGAGCCGGCCCACCGCATGACGATCACGGCCGACGGCTCCATCAAGCGCCGCCGGTACTGGCAGGTCTACTACCGCCCCGACATATACCATACGGAGCAGTATTTCCATGATGAGCTGGAAGCACAGTTCCAGCGCTCCATCAAATACCATGTCCGAAGCGACGTGCCGGTGGGCGGATATGTCAGCGGCGGCGTGGACTCCTCCATCACTTCCGCCATGGCCCGGGACCTGTTGGGTGAGAGCTTCGTGGGCTTCACCGGAAAATATAACATCGGCCCGGATTATGACGAAAGCGCCTATGCCCGCGCCGTGGCCCGGGAAAAGGACTTCAAGCTCTATGAGCTGGACATCACGGCCCAGGATTTCATCGACAACATTGGAAACGTGATCTATGCGCTGGACGCCCCTGTTGCCGGCCCCGGCTCCTTCTCCCAGTATATGATCTCCCGGCTGGCGGCCCAGCACCGCAAGGTGGTCCTGGGCGGACAGGGCGGCGACGAGATCTTCGGCGGCTATACCCGGTATCTGGTGGCGTACTTCGAGCAGTGCATCAAGGGCGCCATTGAGGGGACGGCGCAAAAGGGCGCCTTCGTGGTCACCTACGAGTCCATCATCCCCAACCTCACCGCTCTTCGCAACTACAAGCCCATGCTCCGCAGCTTCTGGAGCAAGGGGCTGTTCGATGAGCCCAGCAAGCGCTACTTCCAGCTCATCAACCGTGCCCCCGGCATGGAGGACTGCGTCCACCGGGACTCCCTGCCCGCCTATGATCCCTATGACTCTTATGAACGGCTGTTCGTGGCGGAGAATGTGGATAAGCAGTCCTATCTGGACCGGATGACGCACTTTGACTTCAAGACGCTCCTGCCGGCCCTGCTTCAGGTGGAGGACCGCATGAGCATGGCCCACGGCCTGGAATCCCGGGTCCCGTTCCTGGACCGGGAACTGGTGGAATTCGCGGCCACCATTCCCGCCAGCATCAAGTTCAAAAACGGAACGATGAAGTATATTCTGCGCTCGGCCATGAGCCGGTACGTGCCGGAGCAGGTCATGAACCGCACGGACAAGATGGGCTTCCCGACGCCCTTTGCCGTATGGGCAAAAGGCGAGTGCCGAGATTTCATTTGCGATACACTTTCTACTACCAAGGCTCGCCAGCGAGAGTATGTGGATAATGCGAAAGTCATTTCCAAAATCAACGGTGAGGGTGCATTCTCTCGTAGCCTGTGGGGCTTCTTCTGCTTGGAATTGTGGCAGCAAATCTTTCATGACAAGGCCAACGAGTATAGGGAGCGATTAAATACAGTGTGAAGCTCTATATGAAATCCGATCGAGACAGATGGAGTAAAAATAGGGCGGTGATCAGCAATGTGGTTTGTTCCTTATGTGATCACTACTCATAACATTAAACACAAATAGCATGCTAAAACGGAAACAAAGAAACAACGCCCGTAAGTAGTCAGCGGCAGGCGTCTGCATTTCATTTGGGTGCCAGACTATTTAGCTTATATTTTGCTGACTCTCTATGATTCGTGTAGAGGAAGTCCCGGGATGAACCTGCCATGTATGGGGAACGGCTTTAAAACGCAGACATGTCCTACTGTAGAAGGTTCCTTCTGCCTGCGTCGCTTCTGAAATTTCTCTGATAATTCCTCAATTTCGTTTTGTACTCCACAATTCAAAATTTTCTGGCCCCTGCGGGAGTGAAAAAACAATAATAAACAAAATTCTATATACGCAAAAATGGAAACAAAAGAGAGAATTGAGAAGACATCTGCTGTAATACACTGGGATAAAGAATGAAAAGCTGGAGGCGGAGTTCCGTCTCCAGCTTTTTTCTCTAGAAAATCAATCAGAAGTCAGGGACTAAGAAATAGTAACATTTTACGCTTCCCTTTTTGACAAAAAGACTGTATAATTTGTTATACGATCGTAACCCGATAGCCAGAAAAGATAGAAAATGTAGCAGCAGGAGAATATAATCGATGAATCATTTTCGAAAGCAGATACTGTTTGTTTGCGACAGCATTATTCTAATTGCGGTTTCTGCCTTTTTCTCATGGTTTTCATTGAGATATAATTTATCTGACGCAGTTGGACGCTCTTTCCAACTGTTGCAGAATTTTTTGCTGTTGTATGGGTGTACAGTCCTTTTCCAGTTTATTTTTCGCACCTATGATAGCTTGTGGAGATACGCAGAGAGCAAAGAATATCTCTCTTTGCTGATGGCCGCTTTCTGTGGAGTTTTTCTCTATGAGGTATTGAGTCGGCTTTTTCTGCAGAGTGTAATCTCATTCATGCTTTTGACCTGCGTAGCCAGTATGTGGGTTTTGGGAATGCTGATGATGCGATTTGCCTATCGAGTTTATCGGAGCCGAGTGCTCTTTTACAAAGGACGGCACCAGATTCCGGTAGCTATTGTCGGAGCTGGAGCAGCAGGCGTACAATTATTGGAGGAACTCCAAAGCAACCCTGACAGTCGATATAATGTGCAGTGCTTTTTCGATGATGATCCTGAGAAATTGAGGAAGCGCATCCATGGCGTAGAGGTGAAAGGGAGAATCGACCAAGTGCAAGATTCCCTTCGGACAATAGACATTCGTGAGATTATTGTAGCCATACCATCGGCCGATGAAGACCGGCGCCATGAGATCTTTCAAAAGATGTCTGGCTTGGAGGGAATCAAGGTTTCTGTTTTACCAAGCACATTAGACATGATTCATCGGAAGCCCATACATACTCAACTACGAGAGATCCGGATTGAGGATATTCTTGGCCGGGAACCGGTCTATCTGGATCCAACTCCGGTGGATGCGTATATTACCGGAGAAGTCATAATGGTTACCGGAGGCGGTGGATCGATTGGTTCGGAATTGTGTCGGCAGATTGTCAAACATGATCCTAAAGAACTGGTGATTGTGGATATTTATGAAAACGGAGCCTATGATATCCAGCAAGAACTGCTCTATCAATATGGAGGGCGTCTTAACTTAAAGGTAGAAATCGCATCGGTTCAGGATAAAGCACGGATGCGACAGATATTTGATGCATATCATCCAGATGTTGTATTCCATGCTGCTGCACATAAACACGTACCTCTTATGGAGAATAGTCCCCAGGAGGCCATTCGAAACAATGTGTTTGGAACACTGAACCTTGTACAGATTGCAGATGAGTTTCAGGTTAAAAAATTCCTTCTGATTTCCACAGATAAGGCGGTTAACCCCACTTCTGTAATGGGAGCCAGCAAGCGGCTTTGCGAGATGATTCTTCAGTCCATGAAGGGACACAGCGGCACAGATTTCATTGCAGTTCGATTTGGAAATGTGCTGGGTTCCAACGGTTCTGTAGTACCGCTCTTTCAACGGCAGATTGCGGCGGGGGGACCTGTAACCGTGACAGATAAGAGAATTATTCGCTACTTTATGACAATACAGGAGGCAGCACAGCTCGTTCTGCAGACAGGGGCTATGGCCCGAAAAAATGAGCTTTTTGTATTAAATATGGGACAGCCGGTTAAAATATTAGATTTGGCTGAGAATATGATTCGCCTCTCTGGGTATGCGCCTTATCGGGACATCGATATTATAGAGACGGGACTGCGGCCTGGTGAGAAACTTTATGAGGAACTCCTAATTGCCAGTCGGGATATTGAGCAGACAGAGAACAGCCAGATATTTATTGAGCGGCAACCGGCAATTACGCCTGGTGAGTTGAAAGAGAAGCTAGTAATTCTCCAGAATGCTTTAGAAAAGGACAACCCTTCCTGTATCCGAGAGGCGTTACATCGGGTTGTCCCGACATTTCATGAACCAGAGGAGGTCAACTGCAGACAGGGCGGTGAAGTGCGGATTCCTACTCAGCAGATGACTGGCATGTGATCTCGAGTGAAGACAGGGCGCCGCTTTATGAGAAAATACCAGTAGAATTTCGACCGCAGGTACTATCCTTTGCATTTTCGCCTTTTATAAGGCAGATTGATCGTAAAAACGCCCGAGATCCTGCTGGGGAAGAAAAAATAACTGCTCGATAATCTATATAAAATAAGGTAAAATAGAATTTAGAAATAAAAAAGTAAAGAAATATGGTTTGCATCCTCCTTTGGAATGGTTTATTGTGATTCCATTCCAAAGGAGGATGCAAACCGTATCTCTTTTTAGGCCGTTCTGACCAATAAAGTGTATCAGGGCTGTTGTCAACATTTCATCACTTTACTGTGGGGAGAGGATCAGCAAACGGGAAGGAATGCATTGACGGCTTTGATGTAAAGAAATTAAATTAATCGTAGGAAAACATTTGAAATAATCAATACGAATATCACTCTCTACAGGACAGGTGCTACTCAAAATATGGGGCATGATTGTGAGGCGCGCTTTGAAATATGGACTGAAGTAAGCGGTGCCTAAGGGATGTTGTTCTCTGCGATAAATGATGATCCTTGGCTTAAATAAGGCAAAAGACACCCTAATGAAGGAAGTTGTGGAATCAGATTAGGGATCTGACGCTGAATATGGAATGGAGACGTGATAAAATTTGCTGCCATCTCCCACACAATTTTAAAAGCGAATGGAAAAGCGAGTGGGGCCGGATTTCCGGCGGACGGAGTCTTTTGTGGACGAAACGAGGGAGAAATCGGGCACATCCGCTGCGGGGGTTGGAGACAGTACGGTTATATCTACGAAAAAGAGAGGAGCCGTTTGGCTAAAATAGAAAAAATGGCGGAGGCCCTGGAAAAGAAGTTGATTTTTCTCCCTAAAAATGATAGTTTGTAAGAGAGCACGCAGAGAGGCGTGTGATTGCTTTCCACATTTCTGTGAACGAACACAGAATGGAGAGAAGTGTGCAAAACATGCGGCCCGCTCTCACGGGACCGCTGGAAAAATTCTGAGGCTTCACAAGGGGGAAATTCCAATGTTTGATTCCAACCACGTATTCCTGGGCATTGCACCTATCGGCTGGTGCAACGACGATATGCCGGAGCTGGGCGGGGAGAACACCTTCCAGCAGACCGTCAGCGAGATGGCACTGGCGGGCTTCACCGGCTGCGAGATCGGCAACAAGTATCCCAAGGATCCTGCCGAGCTGAAGAAGGCCCTGGACCTGCGCGGCATGCGCATCGCCAGCCGCTGGTACTCATCCTTCCTCCTGACCCGCCCCTTTGAAGAGGAGGAGAAGGACTTTATCGCCAACCTGGACTTCCTGGCTGCTGTGGGCGCCAACCGCATCAACGTCAGCGAGCAGAGCTACTCCATCCAGGGCAAGATGGACGTACCCGTGCTCACCGGCGGCCACAAGCATGTGATGGACGACGCCGAGTGGAAGCTCCTGTGCGACGGCCTGAACAAGCTGGGCAAGATCGCTGCGGACCGGGGCTTCAAGCTGTGCTTCCACCACCACATGGGCACCGTGGTCCAGACCAGCGAGGAGACGGACCGCATGATGGCCAACACCGATCCCCGGTATGTGTTCCTGTGCTATGACACCGGCCACTTCACCTTCGCCGGCGAGGACCCCCTGGCTATGCTGAAGAAGTACGTGGACCGGGTGGGCCACGTCCACCTGAAGGATATGCGGCTGCCCGTGGTGGAAGAGGCCCGGAAGAATGACTGGTCCTTCCTGCAGGCCGTCCGCAATGGCGCCTTCACCGTCCCCGGTGACGGCGACGTGGACTTCGATCCTGTGTTCAAGGTGCTGGCGGATGCCGGCTACCAGGGCTGGCTGCTGGTGGAGGCGGAACAGGATCCTGCCAAGGCCAATCCGCTGGAGTATGCCATGAAGGCACGGAAGTACATCCGGGAGCATACGGGACTCTAATTCGAAGGGGGACTGCGTCCCCCCTCGACCGCCCCCCTCCCCAGTGACGTCGGTCACTGGGGACGCCGCCCAGGGCGGCTAAGTCAATGTATTTTCGGCAGGCGCATGTCCTGCCGAAAATGGTTGAAATGCATCGCGCCGCTGGCGCGAATGGAATTTGAGCAACAATCTTTATTTAGGAGATGACTCCAATGGCCTATATGAACAAGAACGCCGAGCTGAAGAACGGGTACAATGCCTATATTGACTCCTCTGTGGACGACATGGGCACCCAGATGGACGTGGGCCTGCTGCTGATGGAGGCGGGGGATACCTACGTCTATGAGGATGCCAAAAAAGAGGTGGCAATCCTCCTGTTTTCCGGCTCTGTCACCTATGAGTGGGACGGCAAGAAGGTGGAGGCCGACCGGCCGGACTGCTTCCACCACGACGCCTACTGCCTGCTGGCCGGCTGCGGCACCAAGGTCACCATCACCGCCAAGGCCCACAGTGAGCTGTATATCCAGGCCACTGTCAACGAGACGCCCTATGAGGCCGTCATGTACACCCCGGACAAGGTCCAGGTGGAGCACAAGGGCTTTGGCGGCGAGCTGATGGGCTGCATGTCCCGGGAGATCAAGACCTTCTTCGACCTGGACAACGCCCCCTTCTCCAAGATGGTCCTGGGCGAGGTGCTGAATCTGCCCGGCAAGTGGAGCTCCTATCCGCCCCACCACCATCCCCAGCCGGAGGTGTACTTCTACCGCTTCGACTATCCCGACGGCTTCGGCGCGGGCTTTGCCAACGGCGAGATCTTCAAGACGCAGCACAATGGCTGCGCCGTCATCAACCATGGCTTCCACTCCCAGACCGCCGCGCCGGGCTATGCCATGTGCTACGCCTGGGGCATCCGACACCTGGAGGGGGATCCCTGGGACAAGACCCGCATCGACGATCCGGAGCACGCCTGGCTGTGGAAGGCCGATGCCAACGACCACATCTATCCCAATCACTGACAGGAGGTAATCACCCCATGAAAACCGTTCGTTTGACCATGGCGCAGGCTTTGGTCCGTTTCCTTGAGAACCAGTATATCGAAGTGGACGGCGAACAGAGCCGCTTCGTCCGCGGTGTATTCATCATCCCCGGCCACGGCAACGTGGTGGGCCTGGGCCAGGCCCTGAGCCAGGAGGCCAAGCACCTGGAGATCTGGCACGGCCAGAATGAGCAGGGCATGGCCCAGGCAGCCGTGGCCTTCGCCAAGCAGATGAAGCGCAAGCAGATTTGCGTGGCCACCTCCTCCGTGGGCCCCGGCGCGGCCAACATGGTCACCGCCTGCGGCACCGCCACCGCCAACAACATCCCCCTGTTGGTGCTGCCCGGCGACGTGTACGCCTGCCGCCAGCCGGACCCCGTGCTCCAGCAGGTGGAGCAGACCAACAACCTCTCCATCTCCACCAACGACGCCTTCAAGGCCGTCTGCCGCTACTGGGACCGCATCGTCCGGCCGGAGCAGCTGATGAGCGCCATGATCTCCGCTTTCCGGGTGCTGACGGACCCCGCCAACACCGGCGCCGTCTGTATCGCCATGCCTCAGGACGTGGAGGGCGAGGCCTATGACTATCCCGAGAGCTTCTTCAAGAAGCGCGTCTGGCGTCTGGAGCGCCGTCCCGCCACCGAGGCCGCTCTGGCCGACGCGGCGGAGGTCATCAAGAAGGCCAAGCGGCCCATTCTGGTCTGCGGTGGCGGCGTCCGTTACTCTGAGGCCCACGAGGAGTTCCGGGCCTTCGCAGAGGCCACCGGCATCCCCTTCGGCGAAACCCAGGCCGGCAAGAGCGCCATCGAGTGGACCCACCCCCTGAACCTGGGCGGCCTGGGCGTCACCGGCTGCTCCGCCGCCAACGATATTGCCAAGAAGGCGGACGTGGTCATCGGCGTGGGCACCCGCTACACCGACTTCACCACCGCCTCCAAGTGGCTGTTCAAGGACACCTGCAAGTTCGTCAACATCAATGTGTCCGAGTTCCAGGCCCTGAAGATGGACGCCGTGCCCGTGGTGGCCGACGCCAAGGATGCCCTGCCCCGCCTGCTGGCGAAGCTGGACGGCTACAAGGCTCCCTACACCACTGAGGTGTCCGCCGCCCGCGAGAAGTGGGCCAAGGAGCTGGAGCGCCTGGACCATATCACCTTTGAGGACAAGAAGAGCTGGAAACCCATCATCAACGACGCCAACGCCGACTCCGCCAAGCGGTTCGCCAAGGACCTGGACGCAGGCCTGTGCCAGACCACCGTGCTGGGCGCCATCAACGCCATGATGAGCGAGGGCGACGTGGCTATCGGCGCCGCCGGCTCCCTGCCCGGCGACATGCAGCGGATGTGGCGGCCCACCGGCATCGACTGCTATAACATGGAGTACGGCTACTCCACCATGGGCTATGAGATCGCCGGTGCCCTGGGCGTGAAGCTGGCCATTGGCGACAAGCGGGAAGTCTACGCCATGTGCGGCGACGGCAGCTTCAACATGCTCCACGGCGAGCTGGTCACCGCTGTTATGGAGCGCAAGAAGATCAACATCTGCCTGTTCGATAACGCCTCCTTCGGCTGCATCAACAACCTGCAGGTGGGCCACGGCAACGCGACGCTCTGCACGGAGCTGCGGTACCGCAGCAAGGACGGCCTGTTCGGTGACTTCCTGAACATCGATTACGCCAAGGTAGCGGAGGGCTACGGCTGCAAGAGCTACTCCATCCGCACCATGGAGGAGCTGGCGGCGGCCTTCGAGGACGCCAAGAAGGTGAAGGACCGCCCGGTGCTGTTCGACATCAAGGTGCTGCCCAAGACCATGACCGACGGCTACGGCTCCTGGTGGCGCGTGGGCGACACGGAGGTGTCCGAGCGGCCGGAGAACCTGGCGGCCTATCAGGATCACCTGGACCACGTGAGGGACGCCCGGAAGTATTGATCCTCTCGAGGGGGAGCAAGCTCCCCCTCGACCTCCCCTACCACCAGTGACATCGGTCACTGGTGAACGGCGCCCCAGGCGCCTGGGGCGGGGAATTTTCGGCAGGCGCATGTCCTGCCGAAAATGATTGAAAGATCTTCTTTCGCCGCTGGCGAAAGAACTGGGAAAACACTTGGTTTCCCCAAGTCCCTTTCCTGCGGGTATCGAAAGAGGAGGAGATTCGTTTGAATTGTCCTTTTTGCGGCGCGGAAATGGGGAGCGGCGCTTTGCAAAGCAACTATGGAATCTATTGGCTGCCAAAGCCTCGGAAAGCCGGACCACCGGACTTGTCTAAGGATGCAGAGCATTTGAGCAGGCAGGATACCCTGCTTATTACGCCACCTTATATCCCAGCCTCCCGCTGCACCAAGTGCCGGAAGATTATTCTTGATTACTGAGCTGCCGCCCCGGTCGGCACGTCTATGACCGTCCGGGCCACGGTGCGGCGGGCGGTTGATAACCGCCCCTACAGGAAGATCTCCGGGCTTCCCCGAACTGCCAGGAGAGCGGCAGCGAAAAGCGGCGCAGGATGTATCCCTGACTTCCCCGGGCTGGTGGTTTCCCCAAGGGTAGCGCGTTTCCGTCCCTGACTGCCGCAAGGGACCGTCAACCATCCCCCGCCGGCGGCAGGAGGTCTGCGCCTGCGC
>NZ_KI271766.1:44340-47952 GCF_000469445.2 Oscillibacter sp. KLE 1745
TTTGATGTCTCAAAAAGAAAATGGGGGGCGCATCTGCCAGACATCATCATAGCTGCCTTTCCCCGCTGAAACGGGCGGCCTTACAACTGCATATCCTCATTTTCAAATAAAGGAAGGTACACAATCATGGATAAGGTTCTGAAAATCGGCATCATCGGCTGCGGCGCCATCGGCAAGGATCACTGCCGCCGCATTATCGAGACGGTCCCCGGCGCCACGGTCGTGGCCGTCAGCGACTATGTGGCTGCTGCCGCCGACGAGACTGCTGCCAAGTACGGCATCAAGTCCTATGGCAACGATTGCGACGGCATGATCAAGGACCCCGAGGTGGAGGCCGTGGTCATCACCTCCATCGATCCTACCCATCACGACTACGTCATGAAGACTCTGGCAGAGGAGAAGTGGTGCTTCTGTGAGAAGCCCCTGAGCCAGAACGCCAAGGACTGCGAGGAGATCATCCGCCGGGAGCAGGAGATCGGCAAGCGGCTGGTGCAGGTGGGCTTCATGCGCCACTATGATCGGGGTTACGCTGAGATGAAGCGGATCATCGCCTCTGGCGAGCTGGGCAAGCCCCTCATCATCAAGGCCTGCCACCGCAACGTCTCCCAGGGCCCGGGCTTCAAGACCGAGAACGGTGTCACCAACGTCGCCATTCACGAGCTGGACATCTGCCGCTGGCTGCTGGATGACGAGTATGAGGACGTGCAGTGCGTGAAGGTCCGCCAGTCCTCCAACTCCGACAAGGGCTATGATAACCCCCAGGTGATGCTGATGCGCACCAAGAAGGGCTGCTTCATCGATGTGGAGGTCCAGGTGGCCGACGGCTACGGCTATGACATCCAGTGCGAGGTGGTCTGCGAGAACGGCACCGTCAAGCTGCCCGATCCCTACGCCGTGGTGTGCCGCTCCCGTCCCGCCGGCTGGGACAGCGTGAAGCCCGCCGAGTCCATGCCCATCATGACCGACTGGAAGGAGCGCTTCATCGAGGCTTATGACATTGAGTTCTGCAAGTGGGTGGAGTCCGTCCATGCCGGCAAGCTCACCGGCCCCTCCTCCTGGGACGGCTACGTGGCCTGCGTGGCTGGCGACGCTCTGAACGCCTCCCGCGGAACCTCTCAGTTCCTGAAGGTGGAGACCATGGAAAAGCCGGAAATGTACAAGTAATCTGCAAAATCAAGCGCAAAAAGGCCGCCCGGGAGGGCGGCCTTTTTGCGGGGATCCCCTGGGAAGCGTGAAGGGTCGAGAGTTGAGAACGAAGAGCGCTGCTGTTTGGATAGAAGCTGCCTCTTCGTATCTCTGATTTCCACCCCTCACGTTTTGCTCTGTTGGAGGGCTTGTTTCTTTTTGTTTCCAATCGTTCACAAAATCTCCCTTGTTTTCGCGGTCGGAAGGCTGTACCATAAAAACAGAACAAAGAAGATCAGACGGCCGTCCGCGGCCGGAAAGGAACGATATGAACATACGAAAGAAGATCCTGACTCGCTGCGGCGCCCTGCTGACGGCGGTTCTGGTGCTGGCCCCAACCGCCCTGGCGGCGGAGGCTGAGATACCGTACATCCCCCAGACTGTCCCGGCGGCCCAGCTTGCTCCGGCAGACCAGAGGGGGCAGGAGGACTGGCAGCTGCTGCTGGTGAACCCTTGGCACACGGTGCCGGAGGGATATGAGATCAAGCTGGCCACGTTATCCAATGGACTCCAGGTGGACGAACGGATCTATGATGATCTGGATGACATGCTCTCCGACTGCCGGGAGGCGGGCCTGAACCCCATCGTCTGCTCCGCTTACCGGACAGAGGCCACCCAGACCCGGCTGTACCGGAACAAGGTGGCGCGGGTCCGGGCCTCCGGTGTGCCGGAGGACCGGGTGGAGGCGGAGGCCGCCCGGTGGGTGGCCAAGCCCGGCACCAGCGAGCACCAGACCGGCCTGGCTCTGGACATTGTAGCCGCCGGCTATCAGATCCTGGACGAGGAACAGGAGGACACGGCGGAGCAGAAGTGGCTGATGGAGAACAGCTGGAAGTACGGCTTCATCCTCCGTTATCCTTCGGAGAAGAGCGACATCACAGGCATCGGGTACGAGCCTTGGCACTACCGTTACGTGGGCAAGGCGGCGGCAGCGGACATCTACCGCACCGGCGTCTGCCTGGAGGAGTATCTGAGCCAGGAGGGGCCGGAGGCGGAGCTGGCGCCTGCGCAGACAATCCGGCAGGCGGCCCCGGCATCCGGCTCTATGGAGACCGCGCCGCAGGGGGCGGCGGCCATCTGAAACTGCATCCACATACACGGCGGGGAAACCCGCCGTGTATATTTTCTCTGAATTCCTACTTGACAAATAGGATTTTTTGTGAGATAACTATACCATAGTAATTAACTGGGAAAAGGAGTGAACCAGATGAAGATTTACGCGGACAACGCGGCCACCACTCGGGTGAGCGACACGGCGCTGGCGGCCATGACGCCCTGCTTTCAGGAGATCTACGGCAATCCTTCCAGCCTTCATACGCCGGGACAGCGGGCGGCGGAGAAGCTGGCGGCCGCCCGGGCGATCTTTGCACGGAACCTGCATGCGGATCCCCGGGAGATCACCTTCACCTCCGGCGGCAGCGAGGCGGACAACCAGGCCCTCCGTACCGCGGCGGCCTTAGGGGAGAAGCGGGGCAAACGTCATATCGTCTCAACGAAATTCGAGCACCATGCCGTGCTCCATACCCTCCAGGCCCTGGAGCGGGAGGGCTTTGAAGTAACCCTGCTGGACATTCCGCCGGACGGTGTGGTGACGGCGGAGCAGGTCCGGGATGCCATCCGGCCGGACACTTGTCTGGTGAGCGTCATGTTTGCCAACAACGAGATCGGCACCATCCAGCCCATTGCCGAGATCGGCGCCGTCTGCCACCAGGCGGGGGTCCTGTTTCACACGGACGCGGTCCAGGCGGCAGGCCACCTGCCCATCGATGTGGAGGCGATGCAGGTGGACCTGCTGTCCCTCTCCGCCCATAAGTTCCATGGGCCCAAGGGCGTGGGAGTGCTGTACGCCCGGCGCAGTATTCCTCTGGCTACGCTGATCCATGGCGGTGCCCAGGAGCGGGGGAAGCGGGGCGGCACGGAGGACATCCCCGGCATCTGCGGCGCTGCGGCCGCCTTTGACGAGGCCTGTGCCACCATAGAACAGAACGCCGCCTACCTCACGCCTCTGCGGGACAGGCTGATCGCCGGCCTTACCGCCATCCCCCACACCGCGCTGAACGGCGATTCGGCCCGGCGGCTGCCGGGGAATGTGAACGTGTGCTTCGAGGGGATCGAAGGGGAGTCCCTGCTGTTGCTGCTGGATGAAAAGGGCATCGCCGCCTCCTCCGGCAGCGCCTGTACCTCCGGCTCCCTGGACCCCAGCCATGTGCTGCTGGCCCTGGGGCGGCCCCACGAGGTGGCTCACGGCTCCCTCCGGCTGAGCCTGAGCCATGAGAACCGGCCGGAGGAGATCGACTATATCCTGGAGGTCCTGCCGGGGATCGTGTCCTATCTGCGGGGCATGTCCCCTGTGTGGGACGAGCTGGAGACCGGCCTGCGGCCGCATCTGATCTGAAAGACCAGCTATAAAAAGTCAAGAGGAAAATG
>NZ_KI271767.1:0-2021 GCF_000469445.2 Oscillibacter sp. KLE 1745
GTCTAATAAGGCGCCCGCGGGGTTTGGCTTCGGGGATGCGATACAGGAAATTGCGACCACCAGCGCGGAGGAATCCTATGAGACATACTGCGCCAAGGTAGACGCTGTACTGGATGCGATGCCTGACAAGACCGCAAAACTGGTGCGGGCCTATCCGCCGGCAATGTACGGCAATGCAGGTACTACGATATCGCTCTTATACAAGGGCGATGCGAACTACGCGGTCCTATCCAATATCGGCAGTGCAGACGTGGGGCTATGCGGATGGCGGATGTTCAAGCTACGCTATCCATCGTCGTCGAGTCCAGCAGTGTGGATGCCGTTTGAATGGGAGAATCCGCCCATGAAAATCGGTGTCGAGTACCGCACCACTGAGCGATACGACGGCAAACCTGTGTTTGTGATGGCCGTGAACGGCGGGGCATTCCCGGACAACTCGTCAAAGATAATAGAAGTCCAAATCCCGGATACCAGCGGACAGGTAAAGATGCTGGATTGCTATGGCGTATTGGACAACGGAACGCAAATTCCAGGGCTTTTTGGAGAATCTGTTTTCGACGCATCAAACTATCTTGGTCTGTTTACACAAAACGGGAATGGGAAGTTCACAATTTCGGTCGGGTCTGGCCGTACAGTCGGATTAAACTTCACCCTATTCTTGAAATACTGGAAGGAGGGCACATGAAGATCATCAAATACCGGTTGGCAACAGAGATCAACCACGGCACTCCCGAGGAGCCGGATATCGAGACGGTGCTGTCCGGTGTTACGATGCCTTACACGGAAGCGAATTACGCTATCGCCCAGGCGGAGGCGTATCAAGGGCAGATCACCGCGGAGGATGATGGAGCCCCCGCGCCGCCTCCCACAGCCCAGGAGCAGCTGCGGGCAGATGTGGATTTCTTGGCGGCCATGCAGGGGGTGGCGTTGTGACAGTGTATGATATGGCGAGGGCCTACTATCCCCGCCTTTGGGATGATGGCCGTCTGAATCAGCTGATAGCCGCCGGGCGGCTGTCTGCCGAGGAAGCCGCACAAATCAGGGCAGATTCGCAAGCTCCGGCATCCGCGGCCAAGTAATCGCGCCTGGAAAATGCTCCTGTTGGGGCACATCCCGCAGGGCCTGCCGGTAGGTTTTGACCGCCTCCAGCGACTGCACGTCCAATGGAGAATCCGGCAACACCGCCCAGTCTGTGGCCGCCAAAAGCCGGTCACGCCGCGCCCGGATTTCATCCGCGGTTTCCGGCACCTCCTCCACGGTGACCTCACCTTGCCATGCCTCAGACAAGGCCATCTGGTAGTCGGTCTCCGTGGTGTAAGGCATGGAGACATCGGAGAGTACGGTTTCCATCATCGGCTTCTCCGGGGTTCCGTGGTTGGCCTCCGTAGCCAGTTTGTATTTCAGGATCTTCATGGTGTTCACCTCAATCAGTTGTTTTTGTGTAACGCAAAACCAGATATACATAACTGGCGGATACATCCGAATTTGTCGTGATCCGGATATTGGAGGCATTGATCTGAATACTGTCAAGCGCAGGCGTTTCGATCAGATTGGCACCCCCCATCATCCCTGTGTATGAGACAAGCTGGCCGAAACTCTCTATCCCATGAGAAACGTCTTTGTATGTGGCATTTGGTGCCTGACCGAAACTGATTGCTTTTGCATAGACAGGCTTGTTGTTGTAGCTCTCGACTGTCCGGTACTCAACACCCAGTTTCATGGGCGGATTGATCCATTCGAGTGGCCCCCAAACGCCATTCCTGCAGATGCGGCGTGCTTGATTTTGTGCGCCTTGGTTAAGTGACCAATATTCCTGTAGGACATTTTGGGCATCATAATTTGTAACCCGCGCAAATATGTAGCGTGACTCACCGTTTCCGGGTGCCATGTCAGGAGCATTTTGCGGACTACTTGATCCCCACCGATACCAGCCATTTTCCCAGATAGTGTTTAGGTCATCACCAGAGGTAAGTTCTTTGGATTGTCCGCCCAGCCCAAACCCCGCGGGCGCCTTATTAGAC
>NZ_KI271768.1:0-8401 GCF_000469445.2 Oscillibacter sp. KLE 1745
CTGACTTCTTCTGCACTTAATCTACTATCTTGCCCATTTTCCGTTTTGAAAAATTTCCTCTTGCCAAGTTCTTCCGGTTGTGCTATGATTCACACTTGTGTGAAAAGTATGATTTCAAGGAGGTAGCTCCATGCCTGGAGGCAAACACATGCTGGGCATGTCCAAAAACCGGGTCTTTGGCACTGCCAAAGTGGGCGACCGGGGACAGATCGTCATCCCGCAGGAGGCCCGCCGGTTCTTTGGCATCTCTCCCGGAGACACCCTGCTGATTTTGGGCAATGAGGTCAGCGGCCTGGTGGTGACAAAGCCCCAGGTCCTCAGCGACCTGGCAGATGAAATTTTGGGAACAACGGAGGAAGACCATGGAAATTGTGACCATGTATGAACAGCTCGGCGTCAGCCGGGCGGTCTATGAATACGGCGAGGCGGTGCTCCGGGACTTGCGGCCCCGGTTCGACGTCATTGATCAGACGGCAGAGTACAACCAAGGCAAGGTCCTGGCCGCCATGCAGAAAAACCGGGTAAACGCCACCCACTTTGCCGCCACCACCGGCTACGGCTACAACGATGACGGCCGGGACAACCTGGAGCGAGTGTACGCCGATGTGTTCCACACGGAGGCGGCTCTGGTCCGTCCCCAGATCACCTGCGGCACCCATGCCCTGGCAGTGGCCCTCTCCGCCAACCTGCTGCCGGGGGACGAGTTGCTGTCCCCGGTGGGAGCCCCCTATGACACCCTGGAGGAGGTCATCGGCATCCGGGAGAGCAAATGCTCCCTGAAGGAGTATGGCGTCACCTATGCCCAGGCGGACCTGAAGCCCGACGGAACCTTCGACTACGACGCCATCCGGGAGAAGATCAACGGCCGCACCAAGCTCATCACCATCCAGCGGTCTAAGGGGTACGCCACCCGCCCCTCCTTCTCGGTCCGGCAGATCGGGGAACTGATCGCCTTCTGCAAGGGGATCAAGCCGGACGTGAAAATCATGGTGGACAACTGCTACGGCGAGTTCGTGGAGACCATCGAGCCCTCGGACCTGGGGGCCGACATGGTGGTAGGCAGCCTCATCAAGAACCCCGGCGGAGGACTTGCCCCCATCGGCGGCTACATCTGCGGCACCAAGGAGTGCGTGGACCGGTGTGCCTACCGGCTCTCCGCCCCGGGACTGGGCCAAGAGGTGGGTGCCAACCTGGGTCTGATGCCCGCCCTCTACCAGGGGCTGTTCCTGTCCCCCACGGTGGTGTCCGGCGCTTTGAAGGGCGCTGTCTTTGCCGCCAACATCTATGAGGAACTGGGCTTCGCCTGCGTCCCCAACGCCACGGAGAGCCGCCATGACATCATCCAGGCGGTGACCCTGGGCAGTGCCGAGGCCATGGTGGCCTTCTGCAAGGGGATCCAGGCCGCCGCCCCGGTAGACAGCTACGTGACCCCGGAGCCCTGGGCCATGCCGGGCTATGACTCCGACGTCATCATGGCCGCCGGCGCTTTTGTCCAGGGCAGTTCCATCGAGCTCTCCGCCGACGGGCCCATCCGCCCCCCTTACGCCGTCTACTTCCAGGGCGGCCTCACCTGGTACCACGCCAAGTTGGGAATCCTCATGTCCCTCCAGAAGCTGGTGGAGGCGGGTCTGGTAACTCTGCCGGAAAGTAAATAACGCTTTGAATACAGTGATTTAGGAGAAAAACGTAATATGTGGTTTTGGCTCTCTCTGATCGCGCTGCTCTGCTGGAGCGGCTCCGACCTCTTTTCCAAAATCGGCTGCCGCGATGCCCGGGACAAGTACAGCCACCTGAAAATGGTGATGGCCGTGGGCGTTGTCATGGGCCTTCACGCGGCCTACGAGGTCTTTGTGGGCGGTACGGTCATCAATCTGGACATCATCCTGACATACCTGCCCGTCTCGATCCTGTACATTCTCTCTATGGCCATGGGCTATGTGGGTCTGCGGTACATTGAGCTGTCCATTTCCTCCCCTATCTGCAACTCCTCCGGCGCCCTGGTAGCTGTGCTGGCTATCCTCTTTGACGGCATCGCCGGATACTCCCCCCTGGCCCTGTTCGCCATGGCGCTGGTGTGTGTGGGCGCCGTGGGCCTGGGTGTGGTGGAGGCCCGGGAGGATGACGAACTGCGCATCGAGCGGCAGAAGGCAAGCAACTACAAGTACACCAAGAGCTTCATGGCCCTGGCCATGCCTGCGGCTTACTGCGTGCTGGACGCTGCCGGCACCTTTGCCGACAGCCGGGTGCTGGAGATCATCAGCCGCACCGTGGAGGACTACGAGGCCAGCGCCAACGTGGCCTATGAGCTGACGTTCCTGCTGGCCGCCGTGGTGTGCTTTGTCTATGTGGTGCTCATCAAGCGGGACCGGCTGGTGCCGAAGATGGAGGCCCCCAAGTATCTGGGCGCCGTCTGCGAGACCGCCGGACAGTTCGCCTACATCTACGCCATCGCGGACACGGAGCATCTGGCCATGTCCGCGCCCATCATCGCCTCCTACTGCGCGGCCTCCGTGCTGTGGAGCCGGATCTTCCTGAAGGAGAAGCTCTCCTGGAAGCACTACGCCATGATCGCGCTGATCGTGGCGGGCATTGCCATCATGGGCGTGTTCGATCTGTAATGAAAAAGTCCCCCCTGTGCCGGAACACAGAGGGGACTTTTTTCATGTTTCAGGCCCTGCCGTTCTCCTGGATCCGCCGGTCCAGCCGGGCCATGAAGTAGGCCAGCAAAAAGCCGCCGATGCAGCAGACCGCCGACAGCACAATCTCCCACGCGCCCACATAACTGGTGGGGATGATAACCAATGTGGAGGCCAGCACGATGCCGAAGATCCCGTGGAAAGCGATGGAGTAGTGCTTCCGGAAGAACCAGCTCACCAGCCTTGCCAGCAGCAGGATCGTCAGCACCATCCCCGGCAGGCAGGCGGAGAGCACCAGGAAGTCCAGCCGGGCCAGCCCTTCCAGCATGGGCTGGTACAGCCCCAGGGCCATCATTACCGAGGAGGAGGTCAGCCCTGGAATCACCAGACTCATGCCCCAAAGGGCGCCGCAGAAGTTGTACCACCAGAAATTGGGTTCCACGGTGACGCAAATCACTTTTCCTACGTAAAACAGGCTGAAGAAGATGGCGCCGGCGCACACCGCCATGCTGACCCAAGAGCCGATGCTGCGTCCCTCCTTCCCCGCCTCCCGGAAGAGAGATGGGACCGTGCCCACGATCAGGCCGATGAACAGCCAGGTAGTGACGGTGCTGGACACGTCGATGGCCGCGGCGATGCCCTTGGCAAAGCCCAGAAAGCCGATGGCGCACCCCAGCCCGATGGGCAGAAACCACCGCCAGTATTTGGGGATGGCCTCCCGGGGATGGGTCAGCACCTCCATAAAGGGACGGTAGATGTCGAACACCACCGCCAGCACCCCGCCGGAAACCCCCGGCAGGATGGCGCCGGCCCCGATCAGGACGCCGCACAGCAGGTCCCGCAGCCAGCGTATGCCAAAATTCCGATCCCGCTTCCGCCTCAACGCCGTTCCTCCATCCTCCTGGGTCTTGTGGATTTTATGATAGCAGTTTTGCCCAGCAGTTGCAATCCGATACTGCCTCTTCTCTTGAAAAAATTCCCGGTTTCGACAGCGCCCGACGCCGCTTTGTGGAAACTCACAGAACCACATGTCTTTTGCCTGGATTTCTATGCAGGTTTCCCTGTTGACTTTTCCGGTGTTATCAGATAAACTATGAGACAGTTATTGAATAACCTGATAGCAAAAAGACGATGAAGAGAAGAGTACCCAGGCAGATACAGCGCAGAGAGCCTCGTGTGGTGAGAAGAGGTCTGGAAGGGCTTGGAGAACATGGTCTCGGAGTTGCGTGGCCGACCGCCGTCCCGGCATAGGTCACGACGTGGGCGCACGTCACAGCGCAGGAGTGTGTTTGCACTCCCCAAGGCCGCTTTCATGAGGAAGCGTGCGAATCAAGGTGGTACCACGGCGAATTCCGTCGTCCTTGAGACTTTTGTCTCAAGGACTTTTTTATTGCCAGAATTCACCGGAAAGGAGCGTTATCCCGTGTCTATCATTCAAATTCAGCACCTGTACAAGACCTTTGGAACGGGTGAAAACGCCGTCCATGCCCTGGAGGACATCAGTCTGGACATCCAGAAGGGGGAGATCTTCGGAATTATCGGTCTCTCCGGCGCCGGCAAGAGCACCCTGGTGCGGTGCATGAACCTGCTGGAGCGTCCCACCTCCGGCACCGTGATCGTGGACGGGAAGGATATGACGGCCCTTAGCGAAAAAGAGCTGCGGCTGGCCCGTCGGAACGTCACTATGATCTTCCAAAGCTTCAACCTGCTAATGCAGCGGACGGTGCTGAAAAACGTCTGCTTCCCCATGGAGCTCAGCGGTACCCCCGCTGCCCAGGCCAGAAAGCGGGCCCTGGAGCTGCTGGACCTGGTGGGCCTGCGGGAGAAAGCGGACGCCTATCCCTCCCAGCTCTCCGGCGGACAGAAGCAGCGGGTGGCCATCGCCAGGGCCCTGGCCACGGACCCCAAGGTCCTGCTGTGTGACGAAGCCACCTCCGCCTTAGATCCCACCACCACCGCCTCCATCCTAGCCTTGCTGAAGGACCTGAACGAGAAGCTTGGGGTCACCGTGGTAGTCATCACCCACCAGATGAGCGTCATCGAGGAGATCTGCTCCCGGGTGGCGATCCTGGACGGCGGCGTGGTGGCTGAACAGGGCAAGGTGGAGGACATCTTCTCCAATCCCCATACGGATGCGGCCCGGCGGCTGGTGTACCCCGGTGGCGTCAGCCTGGAACAGTATCCGGCAGGTACTCACGCCGTCCGCGTGGCCTTCAACGGCGGTACGGCGTACCAGCCCCTGATCGCGTCTCTCGCCATCGACCTGGGGGTGAAGGTCAATATTCTGGGTGCCGACACCCGCAACATCGAGGGCAGGGCCTTCGGCACCATGCTGCTTGGGCTGCCGGACGACCCCAATGAGGCCGCCAAAGCCCTCAGCTATATCCGGGCGCAGCCCAATGTCTCTGCGGAGGAGGTGGAATACCATGTTTGAGTCTATTGCGGCCTTCTGGGCCGAATACGGTAATGTGCTGACAGATGGTGTCTGGGATACCCTGGTAATGGTGGTGATCTCCACCGCATTCGCCTATCTGATCGGCCTCCCTCTGGGGGTGGCCCTGATCCTGACCCAGCCCCACGGCATCCGGCCCCACCGGGGCGTCTACCGGGTGCTGGACTGGATCGTCAACATCGGCCGGTCCGTCCCCTTCATCATTCTGATGGTGGCCATTATGCCCTTCACCCGGATGGTGGTGGGCACCACCATCGGCGTCAAAGGCGCCATCGTACCTCTGGTGGTGTCCGCCGCCCCCTTCATCGCCCGGATGGTGGAGACCTCCCTGAACGAGGTAGACGCCGGTGTGGTCGAGGCCGCCCAGTCCATGGGCGCCTCCACCCTCCAGATCGTCTGGAAGGTGTACCTGCCGGAGGCGAAGCCCTCTTTGATCCTGGGGGGTGCCATCTCCCTGGTGACGATTCTGGCCTATACCGCCATCGCCGGCACCGTGGGCGCCGGCGGCCTGGGCGACATCGCCGTCCGGTACGGCCATCAGCGGGGCATCACCTCCGTTATGTGGGTGACGGTGGTGTTCCTGATTATCCTGGTGCAGGTGGTCCAGCTGATTTTCAACTGGCTGTCCCGGCGCATCGATAAGCGGCTGGACCAGCCGTCCGGCGCCAAAAAATCCGGCCCCCTCGATCTCCTGGCCCGCTTTGCCCATACCAAGTGACCCCCGGCGTTTTCATCGTTTGTCTCTTGAAAATCCGGCAAGCGTTTGAAATACATCATAAACGATATTTTATTGGAGGAACGAAACATGAAAAAGAAACTGCTGGCCCTGCTGCTGGGCCTGACCCTGTGCCTGTCCCTGGCCGCCTGCGGCGGCTCCGCCGATGACAGCGGCGCCGCTGATGACGGTGCCGCCACCGAGGCGGGCAGCGATGCCGCTGAGACCGTCACCCTGACGGTGGCCGCCTCTCCCACCCCCCACGCCGAGATTCTGAACCAGTGCGTGCCCATCCTGGCGGAGCAGGGCATCGAGCTGGTGGTCAACGAGTACAGCGACTACGTGGTGCCCAACACCGCCGTGGAGGACGGCGACGAGGACGCCAACTACTTCCAGCACCTGCCCTATCTGGAGGAGTTCAACGAGACCCGCGGCACCCATCTGGTGAGCGTGGCCGGCGTCCACATCGAGCCCATGGGCATCTATGCGGGCCGGGTCTCCTCCCTGGAGGATCTGCCCGACGGCGCCGTCATTGCCGTTCCCAACGATGCCACCAATGAGGGCCGCGCCCTCCTGCTGCTGGAGGCCCAAGGCCTGATTACCCTGGACGACAGCTCCAACCTGACCGCCACTCCCAACAACATTGTGGACAATCCCAAGAATCTGGAGTTCCAGGAGCTGGAGGCCGCCACCATCCCCAGCGTGCTTGCGGACGTGGATCTGGCCGTCATCAACTCCAACTACGCCCTGGGCGCCGGCCTGAACCCCACCACAGACGCTCTGGCCATCGAGTCCAGCGACTCCCCCTATGTCAACGTACTGGTGGTGAAGGAGGGCAATGAGAACAACGAGGCTATTCAGGCCCTGGTGGATGCTCTCCACTCCGACACCATCCGGGACTACATCACCGAGACCTTCGACGGCGCCGTGGTACCTGCCTTCTAAGATCATTTCCTTTCAATTCAGCTGTGCCGGAGAGGCTTTGTCTCTCCGGCACAGCTTTTTGAGAATTTCCAATGTTAAAATCGTGTAAAATTTTTCGCGGAAACCAGTAGCATTTCCAGACGCTCCGTGCTAGAATATGGCTTGCGTCATACAGCGCAAATTCTGGGACATATACGAGGTTTTCTGACATGGCAGGCAAGCAGCAGACTCATTATGAGATCGATATGTGCAACGGCCCTATTCTCTCCAAGATGCTGCGGTTCTCCATCCCGCTAATGTGCTCCAGCGTACTGCAGCTACTGTTCAACGCGGCGGATATCGTGGTGGTGGGCCGCTGGGCCGGGGACAACTCCCTGGCGGCAGTGGGGTCCAACACCGCGCTGATCGGCCTGCTGACCAACCTGTTTGTGGGCCTGGCCGTGGGTGCCAATACCCTGGCGGCCAAATACTACGGCGCCCGAGATAGAGACGCGCTCCACCGGGTAGTCCACACCTCCATCCTGCTGAGCATCATCAGCGGCCTGGTGTTGACAGTGGTGGGCGTCTTCGGTGCCCGGACCATCCTGATCTGGATGCAGACCCCGGAGAACGTGTTGGATCTGGCCACGCTGTATCTGCGGATCTACTTCCTGGGCATGACGGCCACCATGGTCTACAACTTCGGCGCCGCCCTGCTGCGGGCGGAGGGCGATACCCAGCGGCCGCTGTACTTCCTCTCCCTGGCGGGAGTCGTCAACATCGTGCTGAATCTCTTCTTCGTCATCGTCTGCAAGCTGGACGTGGCAGGTGTGGCCATCGCCACCGTGATCTCCCAGTGCATCTCCGCCTCCCTGGTGCTCCGCTGCATGGTGAAGGATACCGGCCCGCTGCACCTGGATCTCAAGAAGATGCGGCTCCACCCCCAGGCCATGCGGCAGATCCTCCGCATCGGCCTGCCCGCCGGATTCCAGGGGATTCTCTTCTCCCTGTCCAACGTGGTGATCCAGTCCTCCGTCAATACCTTCGGTGAGGTCATCATGGCTGGCAACTCCGCTGCGGCCAACATTGAGCAGTTCGTATACGTGTCTATGAACGCCATGTATCAGGCCACCATTTCCTTCACCAGCCAGAACTACGGCGCCGGTAACTACCACCGCATCCGCAAGATCATGATCCGCGCCCAGGGCTGCGTGCTGGTGGTGGGGCTGGTGCTGGGCAACGCCGCCACGCTGGCAGGTCGGGTACTGCTGTCCATCTACACCACCAGTCCCCCGGTCATTGAGGCCGGATTGGTGCGGATGGGCATCGTCTGCACCACCTATGCCCTCTGCGGCATGATGGACGTGATGGTGGGCGGCCTGCGCGGCATCGGCTACTCCATCATGCCCATGCTGGTGTCCCTGGTGGGCGCCTGCGGCCTGCGGCTGCTGTGGATCGCCACCATTTTTCAGCTGCCCCAGTTCCACACCATCCAGACGATCTACTGGTCCTATCCCATCAGCTGGGCTATTACCTTCGGCGTCCACGTGATCTGTTTCCTGTGGGCCATGAAAAAGGTCAAGCGCCAGCTGCTGCCGGAGGGCGCGCCCGCGCCGGTGGAAGTGCCCCTCACTTTGGAAGAGGAGACCGTTTCGGAATAAGAAAAAAGCGGCGGGAATCCATCGGATTCCCGCC
>NZ_KI271768.1:8501-10271 GCF_000469445.2 Oscillibacter sp. KLE 1745
CGCCGCTTTTCCTTTTACAGCCCTAGCCGTTGCTTGACGGCCAGCACCGCGCAGGCCACCAGGAAGATGGTCAGCGCCAGCTGTCCCCACAGCAGATTGTAGGAGATATTCTCCTTGTCCTTGCGCCGCCCCTCCAGCACGGAGAAGGAGTTGAAAATTCCCACCACGCCGAAGGCAACGGCCACCAAGTCCGCCGGCAGCTCCAGCCCCATCGCCAGCAGGGCCAGGTACAGCACGAATCCCAACCCCGTGGCGATAGCTCCGTTGTTCATCTGTTTCTTGGTCTGAAACAGCAGACCCTTTCTCTTGTCGTTCATCTTGCTCCCGCTTTCGTATCAATATCCGTTGACGATGACATCCAGAACCTTGGCGGCCACGCCGCCCGCCACAGAGGACCCGCCGCCGCCGTTCTCCACCAGCACCACAAAGGCGTAAGGCGTCTCCTCCCCCCGGAGGAAGCCGGTGAACCAGGCGTGGGGCGTCTGGCCCTCCCCCACCTCAGCGGTGCCAGACTTGGCGCAGATGTCCATATTGGGAAAGCGGCTGGCGCCGTAAGACTGGGTCACGTTGTTGGCCATCAGGTCCGCCAGCGCAGCCGCCGTATCGGCAGAAATCAGCGTGCCGGTCCTGGTGGTGAAGTGGGGCAGGGACGGCAGACCCAGGGCGCTCTCGGTCCGGAGGATCAGATACGGCTCCGCCGCCTTGCCGCCGTTTGCGATGGCGCCCATGTAGATCATCAGCGCCGCCGGGTTCACCTGGTCGTGGTACTGTCCCACGCCGGCCCAGCCCAGCTGACCGTCGGTGATGTTGTCAAAGTCAAAGGAGCCCTTTGCCGTAGGCAGGCCGCTAATGGAATAGCTGCCGGTCAGGCCCGCCTGCTCCGTGTACTTCTCCAGAGTGCCCGGCCCCAGCTCCTGGGCGATCTGGGCGAAGGCCACGTTGCAGCTGTTGGCGAAGGCGGAGGCGATGTCCTGCTCCCCGTGGGTGCCGGAGCAGATGATGGTCTCGTCCCCCATCTGGACGCTGCCGGAGCAGGTCCAGGTCCGATCCGCCAGGTCTGGGATATCCTCCAGAGCCGCCGCCAGGGTCACGGTCTTGTACACGGATCCCGGCGTGAAAGTAGAGGATAGGAAACGGTTCAGATAGGCGCCCTTGTACCGGTCGTTGGTGGTGATGTCCTCCGGCACGTTCAGGGGGTCGTAGCTGGGGGCTGAGACCATACACAGAATCTCTCCGGTTTCGTAGTTGTAGACCGCCACGGTGCCGGACTTGCCGCCAAGCGCCTCATAGGCGGTATAGTTATACCGGGCGTCAATGGTCAGATACAGATCGTTCCCCCGCTGGGCGCCGAAGGCGCCGTTCAGCAGGCTGTACCCGGTCAGCTTGTCGGCAAAGGCGTTCAGGGCCCCGGTGCCGATATTGCCCTGCAGGTCCCCCACCGCATGGAGAGTGGCCTTGCGGACGGTGGCATTGTCGTAATAGGTGCGCTGTCCGTCCACCACCTCGGAGAGCACGTCCCCGTCCCGGTCCAGCACCGTGCCGCTGGCAAGCTGGCCGCTGCTGTTGTACAGGTGGCGGTTGAAGGCGGAGGACGCCCAGCTGCCGCCGTCCAGGAAGTATTTCACCAGGAAGAATCCCAGGCCCGCCGCCAGCAGCAGCGCCAGCGCCAGACAGACAAAGGCCCGCCGCTCAATTTTCTTCATGGCGTTCCTCCTTTTCCGTGCCGAAGGGGTCCCCTATCGGCTCCACCCGCCGGCGGGCCGCCTGGGT
>NZ_KI271768.1:10371-51670 GCF_000469445.2 Oscillibacter sp. KLE 1745
CCCCGCCGGCGGGCCGCCTGGGTCAGGCGCCGCTGGTGCTTGCGGGCGATGGCAAAGCTGGCGTTCTCCCGGGTATCTGTGGCCTTCAGATAGGCTAGGAGCCCCCACGCGGACATCATAGCGGAGCCGCCGTTGGAGACAAAGGGGAACGTGACGCCGGTGAGGGGCAGCAGGTCCACGGAACCGAACACGTTCAGGCAGGTCTGAAACACCAGCAGGGACGATGCCGCGCAGGCTGCGATGGTGTAAAAGCTGGACCTCCCCACCCGGCAGGCCCGTGCGGCGAAAAACGCCAACGTGATGATGGCGCCCACTGCCAGCACGGCGATCAGCAGCCCCCACTCCTCGCACAGCATACCGAACACCAGGTCTGTGTCCGCCGCCGCCACGTTATGGAGCCAGCCGTTGCCGGCCCCCATACCCAAAAGGCCCCCGGAGGCGGCGGCGGACATGGTGCGGGTCTGCTGGTAGCCGGTGGTGGAGGCGGCCTCCCAAGCGTGGCCCCAGGAGGCGAAGCGGCTGAGGATATAGGGCTTGAACTTCAAAATGATGCCCGCTCCAAACACAGCGCCGCCGCAGATCAAAGACAGTGTGGCGAAATCCCCGGACCGCATATAGGCGATCACCAGGAAGGTGACGAAGAAAATGGCCGCGGTGCCGAAGTCGCTCATCAGGCCCAGCAGGCCGATACACACGCCTGTCAACACGATGAAGAGGGTCAGGTTCCGCTTGTGGAACAGCCGCTCCAGTGTGGCGGCGCCGGCGAAGATATAGCAGATCTTGGCGATCTCCGACGGCTGGAAGGACATGCCGCCGATGGAGATCCAGTTGACGGCGCCGTATTTGGAGTTGCCGATCACCAGGGTGATGCCCAGCAGGCCCATGGCGGCGGCCGCCATGAGCCAGCGGTTCTTCTGCACCCGGCTGAGGTCCCGCAGGAACAGTCCCAGCACCAAAAACAGCGCCAGCCCCAGCAAAATAGCCAGGAACTGCTTGAACAGACTGCTCTGGGCACTGGAGGCAGTGATGGACAGTGACAGCGTGGAGAGGAAGAAGGCGATGGTCTCCATCTCAAAGCCCACGCAGCGAGTGGCCCGCAGGGCCGCGTAATAGAGCCACATCAGCACCGTCAGCCCCAGGAAGGCCAGGGGGATGGCGATGGTGGCCTCAGTCCCGGCGGCCACGAGCAGCTGCAGACAGGCCAGCACCTGAAACACCGTCAGCCACAGGAAAGACGGCCAGATGGCGGCGGGGCGCTCCGCCCGGCGCTTCGCCTCCTGCTCCTCCCGCTCCGCCACGGTCTGAGGCAGGAAGATCAACGGCACGCCCCCTAAAGTGATGGTATCCCCCAGCTTCACGGGAACGGAGGACGCCACCTTCTCCCCATTCACCGCCGTGCCGCCCTTGGACCCCAGGTCGTACAGCGTCCAGTTCTCATCTTCGCCCCGGCAGAGGGCGGCATGCTGCCGGGAGATGCTGGGATAGTTCAGATAGATGTCCGCCGTCTTGCTCCGGCCCAGGATGTTCTCCCAGTGGGTCAGGGGCAGGGACGTGCCGTTTGGCAGGCTCAGCTGGCCCCAGTTCTCCGGCGTGTGGGGAATCCGCAGCAGAGAGCGGACCGCCCGGTACAGGATCAGCACGGCCAGAGCCGGAAACAGAAAGCGCACAAAGGCCATATACCACTCCCCCGCCAGCGGATGTGCCGCCAGCAGGGCCGTCAGGTTGTCCAGCAGCCCCTGCAGAATCTCCATGGGTCCGCCTCCTCTCTTGAAACACAATTGCATAGTTTGTTATTATAGCATTTTCTCCGGGAAATGTACAGCCCTGCCTTCACCGGCATCTTTCCACCGGGGCGGCGCTGCAGGCGGGATTTGTGCAGGTTTTCCAGAAGTGTCAGCGTTTTTTCGGAGTTTCTCACGGGGAATTTCCCTTTTACTCTTGACCTCTGTTGAAAAATCCTTTAGAATATAACATTGTCTGCAAGACCTTCAACGCGGTTTTTGGAGACCATTTTTTCACGGATTTTCCATTTTACTCTGAAAGGCCGATCGATATGAAACATCCCTATAAGACGCGGGAGGGCGGCGCCACGGTGACGATCTTTGTCCCTTACGACTGCAAGAACCACTGCCCCTTCTGCATCAATAAAGGCGAGTATGCGGATATGACAGGGTTTTCCCTGGAGAAGATCTGCCGGAGCATCGAGCGGATGGACGCCATCACGCCCGACTGCGACTTCGTCTTCACCGGGGGTGAGCCCTTCGCCAACCTGGAGTCCCTCCAGGTGATGCTGGACAAAATCCCCACTACCCACAAGGTATATATCAACACCACCCTTCCCGTCTCCGAGCACCAGTCCGAGGCGGACATTCTGGCATTTGCGGAGCGGAACAGACACAAGATCACCTGCATCAACGTCTCCCGCCACATGCAGCACTATGTGGTGGAATCCAACGACGGCCTGCTTTCCAAGCTGCCGGTGCCCTTCCGGGTGAACTGCGTGCTGTACAAGAACTATCCCGCCGAGCAGCTGGTGCCCTATATGGAGCGGTTCCGCAAGCTCCCGGGCGCCTCCATTCAGTTCCGGTTCGACTACACCGCCACCACACCGGAGAACCTCTATGAGGAGGAGGGGGACAAAATCCTCCAGGATCTGAAGAAGGTGGCCCGGTACACGGGACTGGACGGCTGCCGGATGCGCTGCGGCTTCCATTTCGACTACAAGGGAATGGAGCTGACATACCACAAGACGCTGCCTTACTCCACCATCGTGGAGACGGACCCGGTGAGCGGCGTCACCTACGACATCCTCTACGACATCCTCATCAAGCAGAACGGCGACATCCACTCCGACTGGGACGGCACGCCCCTGGATGTGGACGCCTATGAAAAGGTCGTGTTTGAGCCCTACGATCTGCGGTGGCTGGCTCGGATCGCGTAAGCAACAGGGGCGGCGGAGCATTCCGCCGCCCTGTTTTGATGAACAGGAGGAATGATTGATGAAACCCATTCAAACAGCCGGCGTCATCGGCCTGGGTTCCCTTGGCGTCCTGTACGCCACGCTCTTCACACGGGCGCTCGGCAAGGAGCAGGTCCCCGTTCTGGCAGACGGCGCATGGATCGCCCGCTACCGGAAGCAGGGCTTTTGGTACAACGACGCACCCTGCGACTTCAATTACACCGATGCCGCCGCTCGCACAGAGCCGGTGGACCTACTGCTGTTCGCCGTCAAGTTCGGCGGTCTGCAGAACGCCATCGAGACCTGCCGCCACCTGGTGGGACCGGACACGCTCGTGATCTCGGTCCTCAATGGCATCTCCAGCGAGGAGATCCTGGGAGATGCCTTTGGTCCAGAGCATGTGGTCTGGTGCGTGGCGGAGCGGATGGCCGCCAAGAAGGAGGGCAACCGCGTCGTCTGCGACCCCATTGGGGAACTGGCAGTGGGCGTCCCCGCCGGGGAGGACACCAGCCGCCTCCAGCGGCTCACCGCGTTTTTTGACAGCATCGGCTTCCCCTATGTCGTACCGGCGGACATCCGCACCCACATGTGGAGCAAGCTGCTGTGCAACACCGGCTGCAACCAGGCCGCCCTGGTGTTCCAGTGCGATTACGGCCCGCTGCAGGTGCCCGGAAAGCCCCGGGACACCATGATCGGCGCCATGCGGGAGGTGGCCGCCGTGGCCAATGCAGAGGGTGTCCCGCTCTCTGAGAAGGACGTGGCCGCATGGGTGGACATCATTGACCACCTGCCCTCCAACGGTGAGACCTCTATGCGGCAGGACGGCAAAAACCACCGGAAGAGCGAAGTGGAGCTGTTTGCAGGCACCATTCGCCGGCTGGCCGCCAAACACGGCATTTCCGTCCCTGTCAACGACTGGCTGTACCAGCAGATCCAGGAGATGGAGCGGAACTACTGAGCCTGTCCAGCAAAGGGACAAGTGCAGGTCTTCTGTCCTGCACTCCAATGATTCCGTCCCGCTGCCTGCGGACAGGCACGCTGGAAAGCCCCGGCACGAAGGTGCCGGGGCATCTTTTTATTTCCGTATCAGCCCCAGCCGGTTCAGCCGGTGGGAGCGCCGCAGGTACCAGATTCCACACAGGAAAATCTGCACCACCGTGGAGGCAGGGGTGGCCAGCCCCAGATGGAACAGAGAGCTGTCCGCCGCCCGGCTCACCAGCAGCGCCACCGGCAGCCGGACCCCCAGGGCCCCGACCATTCCTTGCGCCATGACGAACAGCGTCTTCCCGCAACCGTTGAAAAAGCCCACAAAGCAGAACAGGAAGCTGGTAAGCAGGCAGTCAATGGCGTAGGCCTTGAGATACTCCCAGGCGGCGGCGATCACCGCCGGGTCGTCCGCGAAAATACCCGCCAGCACATCTCCGTGAAAGAATGCCGCCCAGCCCATGAGGAGGCCCGCCATCAGGGAGGACAGCACGCCGTACAGCAGCGCCCGCCGGGCCCTGGTCTCCAGCCCGGCGCCGATGTTCTGCGCCACGAAGGCGGACATGGACTGCATATAGGCAGAGGGCACCAGCATGACGAAGGCGCACAGCTTCTCCGCCACGCCCACCCCGGCGGAGGGAATGGTGCCCATAGAATTGGCGATGGCGATGATCACCAGGAAGGTGATATTCACCAGCAGGTCCTGAAGCGCCACCGGGCTGCCCAATTTCAGAATCCGTCCAATGATGGCACCGTCGAACCGGATGTCCTGCCGCCGGAGTATGAAGGCCAAGTGCTTTCCACGGATCAGCAGCAGGGACAGCGCCACGCTCATTGCCTGGGCAAAGACTGTGGCGATGGCTGCGCCAGCCACATTCAGGCCGAAGCCCCCCACCAACAGCAGGTCGCCGCCGATATTCAGAATACAGGCAATCAGCACAGTGATCAGCGGTACCCGGGAGTCTCCGATCCCCCGGAAGATACTGCCCAAAAGGTTGTAGGCCACAATGAACACCGCGCCGCCGGAGCAGATCCGCACATATTCCACCGTGCCGTCAAAGGCATCCGCCGGGGCGTGCATGAGCATTGCCAGCTGAGGTGCCGCCAGCTCCAGCGCCACTGTGGCAGCCACTGCCACCACCAGAAACAGGCAGATGCCGCTGCCCACAGCCGCCCCCGCCTCCTCCGGCCTGTCCTCACCGATCTTCTGTCCCAGCAGGACCGTGATGCCCATAGCCAGACCTGTGATGACGATGGTCACGGTCTGCATGATCTGGCTGCCGGTGGAGACGGCCGAGATGTCCGCCGCAGTGCCGAATTTGCCCACCACCTGCAGGTCCACTGCGCCGTACATGGCCTGCAGCAGCAGAGCCAGCAGCACCGGCAGGGCAAATTTCAGCAGGGTCGACAGGATCGGCCCCCGTGTAAAGGTCTGTTCTGTTTCCATGATGTCCCTCCTCAACTCCGGAAAGGCGCGAAAAAAAGCCGGACAAGAAACCGGGCGCCCCCCAGCATCTTATCCGGCTTTGTGACTGCGGCCACAAGCCCTCCGATGAACAGCCAATACTTTACCATGCCACCGCAGGGGTTGTCAAGCCCCGTTTTTCCGCCTGCGCAGAGGTTTTACCCCCGCTTTACCATTTCAAGGTGGCAGGCCGTTGGGAAAAAGACTACACTGACAGCAGAGTCCTGCCCCGGCCGTGTCCGGGCGGAGAATATCCGAGATCGGAGGAGTGTCCCATGCTGCCCTGCCAAACCGGCTGTCCGTCCTACCGGGAGGGCTGCCACAAGACCTGCCCTCAGTGGCGGCTGTTTCAGGAGAAGCAGCGCGCCCAGCGCCAGGCCAAGAAACAGTATCTCCAATTTTACAACGCTCTCTGTGCCCAAGTGGTCCGCCAGTGCAGGGCCATCGAGTACCGCCGCATAGCCTGGTGAGGACCGGCCTGCGCCCGGTGTCTCAGTCCTTTCCGTGCATCCTGCCGGGGACGGCGACTGGGCAAGGCTCACTGCGCCTCTTCACGGCCTCATAATAATCCACACAGTCCTCCGCGTCCCTGTACTCGATCATGTTGCACTCCAGCGCCGGAAGCGGCGGGATCAGCAGCGACAGCCAGGCCGTACGCCGCCCGCTCTGATCCGTACAGAGAATCAGCTGTTCGCGCATCTCCGTGTGAAAATACCTGACAAGAACTCTGCCCGGCTCCGCTTTCTGCTTCCCTGCCTTTTCCGCGGCGTCCCGCCGGATGGCCTCCAGCAGCTTCAGGGTCTCCCCGACCTCCTCGGAGATGGAGTCCGCCCCTCTGCCCTCGATCTCAGCCGCATCTTTCATATAGGCGGTTCCGGGCTGCGCCAGCAGGTATTCCACTGTCCCGCCCCTGGCCACGCAGTCGGTCAGGATGCGTCTGTATGCATGGGTGAACCCATAGCCGGACAATGCCAGAAGCTGGATCGCCCGTGCCTCTGCCAGCTGCTTTTTCAGTGCTCGGCTGTGCTCTCCCGGGGCATAGACCCGCTTGATCCCGTTATTCCGGTGGTCGATCCGGATCTGCAGCCGTGTCACAAGCGCGGACAGGAAGCCCACGGTGATCACGCTGGAGATCACCGCCGACAGGATCGTTCCCGCCAGCCACTGCATCCCATCATCCATCTGCCTCTCTCCTCTCTGTCTCTTCGGAGCTGTTGTCCTGCTGTCCTCACGCCATGCTGCAGTCCACCGCCACCTTGATGACACCGTCCCGCCGGTGCTCGAACAGGTCATAGGCCGCCGCGATATCCCGCAGAGGGACAGTGTGGGTGATGAGGGGCGTGGTGTCCAGCTTTCCCGCCGCGATCAGGTCCAGAATCTCCTGGCTGTCACAGCCGTCCACGCCGCCGGTTTTGAAGGTGAGATTCTTCCCGTACATCTCCGGCAGGGGCAGGAGCTGGGGCCTATCGTAAAGCGCCACCACCGTCACCACCGCATTGGGGCGGGCGCACTGCCAGGCCAGGCGGAAGGTCTCCTCCGCCCCGGCTACCTCCAGCACCCGGTCCGCGCCGCCGTGGTCGCTGTGGGCCTGTGTGAAGGCCAGCACCTCCTCCGGCCCCACCGTCAGCACCTGGGGATAGTGCTCCCGGACAAACCGGAGACGCGCCGGGTCCTTTTCGCAGACGATGACCTGCTTAGGCGCTTTCAGCAGCACGCACAACAGAGTGCAGATGCCTGTGGGGCCCGCTCCTAGGATCAGCACCGTGTCCTCCGGCCCGATCTCCGTGATGCGGGCCGCCCAGAAGCCGGTGGCCAGGATGTCGCCAGCAAACAGTGCCTGCCGGTCCGTAACGCTCTCCGGGATTTTCGTCAGACCCTGGTCCGCGTAGGGCACCCGGACGTATTCCGCCTGTCCCCCGTCGATCCGGCAGCCCAGGGCCCAGCCGCCGCTGGGATCCGTACAGTTGTTGACATACCCGTGGCGGCAGAAGAAGCACTCGCCGCAGAACGTCTCCACATTCACGCTCACCCGGTCGCCGGGGCGGACCGTCCGGACGCCGGGACCCACCGATTCCACCACACCTACCATCTCATGGCCCACGGTGATACCGGGCACCGCCCGGGGCACGGAGCCGTGCTTGATGTGCAGGTCGCTGGTGCAGATGCTGGACAGCGTCACCCGGACCAGCGCGTCTCCAGGTTCCCGCAGCACAGGCTTCGGCTTGTCCGTCAGCCGGAAGGTTCCTTTTTCCAAATAGGTATAAGCCAGCATACCATCTCTCCTCTCTGACTCCTATGATACGGCGGAAGCACGCCCCTGTCAAAGGCTTCTCCGCCGTTTCCCATAAAAAAGCCGGGGCTGCGACATCCGCTGCAGCCCCGGCGCTCTTCTTTTCAGATCACAGATTCTCCCGCAGCGTCTCCAGATTCTGCTCCATCAGGGACACGTAAGTGGCCCCCGCCTCCAGTTCGTTCGTGGATACATTGTGGCAGGTGTGGAACAGGGCCGTCTTGACGCCCGCGGCCTCCGCAATGCTGTCCGCCACCAGATGATTGGAGAACTCAATGTACCAGACCGTGGGGATCCCCTCTTCCCGCACCTTGTCCGTCAGGAAGGCGATGGTGGCTGCCGAGGGCTCTGTCTGGGTGCTGCACCCGGGGAAGGCAGCGTAGTAGTCGATGTCGAATTCCTCCGCGAAGTACCGCAGGGGAAATCGGTCCCCGAACACCATGGTCCGGTCCTCCACTCCGGCGAAGAAGTCCGCGAATTCCCGGTCCAGGGCCTCGATCCTGGCGGCGTAGCCCTCCGTGTTGGCGGCGTAAGTCCCGGCATTGGCCGGGTCCAGCTCCGCCAGCCTGTCCCCCACCGCCCGGGTGATGGCGGCGGCATTTTTCGGGGATGTCCACACGTGCTCATCGTAGCCCACCACTTCTCCCAGGCCGGGCCCCTCCGCATGGTCGTGGTCATGGCCCTCGTGGTCTTCCATGCCCTCCACTGTCTCCTCCTCCAGCAGGTCCACACAGTCCACCATCCGCAGGGCCTCGCCCTGCATGTCCACGGACTCCAGAATCGTCTCCACCCAGGCGTCGGATTCGCCGCCCAGATAGAGGAACAGATCGCACTCCTGCACTGCCAGAATGTCCGCCGGGGTGGGCTCGTAGGAATGGCTCTCTGCTCCCGGCGGCAGCAGAAGCCGCACCTCTGCCAGCTCTCCCCCGGCGGCCCGGGCGAAATCATAGGCGGGGAATACCGTAGCCACCACTGTCAGCCGCTCTTCCCTCTCATGCTCCGCCGGAGCCTGTCCGCAGGCGGTCAACAGAAGCACCATCGCCAGCGCGGCACACAACCGAATACGTTTTTCCACAGTCTGATCTCCTTTGAAAATGAGAATTGTTTTCAGATTATGCAGTATAGCACACCTCGTCCTCAAATGCAAGGTCCGGTTTGCGAGTCCCATGCAGCGGATTAGTCTTGGCAAACTTGCAAAACTCTGGTAAAGTTAAGAAAACGCTAAGATTTCAGAGGAGGCGCACCATGAGAAAGGCACTGGAGTTTCCCCGAATCGACGAAGGCAAGCTGGACGCGGTGGAGGCCCTGATTGCAGCCATTGCAGACAAAGAACCCGGTACCGCCGGCGCGGAGCTGGAGGACCTGGCCGCTCTCACGGGCAAAGTCCACACTGATGTGGAATTTGCGGAATACTGGAGCTGGACGGACCTGGACACATTGGCACGGCTCACACTGGCGCCGGAACCGCCCTGTGTCCCCGACCTGTCCCGGGAGGAACTGGTAGAGCTTGTGGAAATCATCCAGCACTGCTCTGTCACCGGCCGGGAATGGGCGATGCGCTACTACACGGCGCTGCTGCGCCGCTCCCTCTCCCTGCCCAATGTCATGGACTTTGTGGCCTCCGGTGAAGATGTGGAGGTCATTGCAGAGAAGCTGCTCCAGGCGGCCCGGTAAGCGGCTTTCAAATACATCCCGCGGCTCCCGGCGCCCACGACGGTGCCGGGAGCCGCTTTTCACCTGTGCTGCGGCTGCCCAGCCTGTCAGCCATACTGGAGTATGCTACTTCCAGCGAGCAAAGCGCCGAAAAAAAGGACTCTTTTTTATGCAAAAAGGCAGGAATACAGAACAGAGTCCCCAGCTATTTGCGCACTTATAACAAAAAGAAGCCGCTGGCATTCACAGATTTCTATACTGTCTAATTTGTTATAGAATTGACATTCCTCGCAGAAAGGGACTATACTATACATGCTGACAAGCACTCAAAACGGCAAATTTCGAGACGGCCCCCGCTTGGGGGCCAAACCGAACGAGGAGGATCAAGCATGAAAGACATTGTAGAGATCCGATGGCACGGCCGGGGCGGCCAGGGCGCCAAAACGGCGTCGCTGCTGCTGGCGGACGCGGCGTTCAACACGGGCAAGTATGTCCAGGGCTTCCCGGAGTACGGTCCCGAGCGCATGGGCGCGCCCATCACCGCCTACAACCGGATCAGCTCCGAGCGGAGCACCGTCCATTCCAACATCTACTTCCCGGACTATGTGGTGGTCGTGGATGAGACCCTGCTGTCCGCCGTGGACGTGACCGCCGGATTGAAGAAGGAAGGCGCCATCGTCATCAACTCCAGCAAGTCCCCCGCGGAGCTGCGGCCCCTGCTGAAGGGCTACGAGGGCCGGGTCTGCACCATCGACGCCGGTAAGATCAGCGAGGAGGAGCTGGGCAAGAACTTCCCCAACACCCCCATGCTGGCCGCCATCGTGAGGGTGTCCGGCGTCATCGGGGAGGAGGAGTTCATCAAGGATATGGAGGGCTCCTTCAAGCACAAGTTCGCCAGCAAGCCCCAGGTCATCGAGGGCAATATGCGGGCGCTGAAGAGATCTCTGGAGGAGGTGCAGGTAGGATGAGCCATCTGGCGAAGGATATGACCCCGGACGTGACCTGGAAGGACATCACCCCGGGCTGCAACATTTATGAGGGCGGCACGTCCAGCGTGGTGGAGACCGGCGACTGGCGGACCATGAAGCCCGTGATCGACTGGGACAAGTGCCGGCAGTGCCTGCTGTGCGCACCGGTGTGCCCGGATATGTCCATCCCGGTGAACGGCGAGGGCAAGCGGGAGGACTTCGACTACTTCTTCTGCAAGGGCTGCGGCATCTGCGCCAACACCTGCCCCTTCGGGGCCATCACCATGGTCAAGGACGAGAAATAAGGAGGGGAAGGAACAATGGGAATCAGAGAAAGACTTTCCGGCAATGAGGCAGTGGCCTATGCCATGAAGCAGATCAACCCGGATGTGATGGGCGCGTATCCCATCACGCCGTCCACGGAGATCCCCCAGTACTTCTCTACATACGTGGACAACGGGGAAGTGGACACGCTGTTCATCGCGGTGGAGAGCGAGCACAGCGCCATGTCTACCTGCATCGGCGCGGAGGCTGCCGGCTGCCGTGCCATTTCCGCCACCTCCTCCTGCGGCCTGTGCTACATGACGGAGATGCTGTACGTGGCGGCCTCCGACCGGCTGCCCATCACGCTGGCCGTCTCCTGCCGCGCCCTGTCCGGCCCCATCAACATCAACAACGACCACTCCGACGCCATGGGCGTGCGGGATGCCGGCTGGCTGATGCTGTTTGCGGAGACGAACCAGGAGGCCTACGACAACTACCTGCAGGCCATGCGGATCGCGGAGGCGGTGAGCCTGCCCATCATGGTGTGCCAGGACGGCTTCATCACCTCCCACGCCATCGAGAACATCGAGCTGGTGGAGACAGAGAAGGTCAAGGAGTTCGTGGGTGAGTACAAGCCCGCCCACGCGCTGCTGAAGCCCGGCGAGCCCATGGCCGTGGGCGCCTACGCCACGCCCGTGTACTACATGGAGGCCAAGCGGCAGCAGGCCCAGGCCATGATGGACGCCAAGGACGTGATCCGCAAGGTGGGCAAGGAATTCGGCGAGATGACCGGCCGGACCTACGGCCTGATCGAGACCTATATGATGGACGACGCTGAGGAGGCCATCGTCATCATCGGCTCCTCCGCCGGCACCGCCAAGGAGGCCATCAACGAGCTGCGGGCCCAGGGCAAGAAGGTGGGCCAGATCAAGGTCCGCTCCTTCCGTCCCTTCCCCAGTGAGGACATCTGCGAAGCCCTGAAGAACGTGAAGGCCTTCGCCGTGATGGACAAGGATGACAGCTTCAACGCCCACTGCGGCCCCATGTTCGCGGAGGTCACGGCCAGCCTGTACGCGGCGGGCATCAGCGGCCCCAAGGGCATCAACTACATCTACGGCCTGGGCGGCCGCGACGTGCGGGTGGAGAGCATCCAGCACGTGTTCGCGGAGCTGGAGAAGATCGCGGCCACCGGCGAGGTGGGCGAGACCTATCGCTACCTGGACGTCCGGGAATAAGGAGGGAAAACAGTCATGGCATATAGTCTGAAAGAAAACCTGATGAAAGAGGACCGCCTGTCCGGCGGCCACAGAATGTGCGCGGGCTGCGGCTCTCCCATCGCGGTGCGGACGGTGCTGCGTGCCCTGAACCCGGAGGACAAGGCGGTGGTGTGCTCCGCCACCAGCTGCCTGGAGGTCTCCACCTTCATGTACCCCTACACGGCGTGGAAGGACAGCTTCATCCACAACGCCTTTGAAAATGCGGCGGCCACGATCTCCGGCGTGGAGACGGCATACCGGGCGATGAAGAAGCGGGGCAAGCTGGATGATACGTACAAGTTCATCGCCTTCGGTGGCGACGGCGGCACCTACGACATCGGCTTCCAGAGCCTGTCCGGCGCCATGGAGCGCGGCCACGACATGGTGTATGTCTGCTACGACAACGAGGCGTACATGAACACCGGCATCCAGCGTTCCTCCTCCACCCCCCACTTTGCCGACACCACCACCACGCCTCAGGGCACGGTGATCCCCGGCAAGATGCAGCAGAAGAAGAACCTGACGAAGATCATGGTGGCCCACGGCATCCCCTATGTGGCCCAGACCACGTTCATCGGAAACTTCAAGGACATCACGGAGAAGGCCCACAAGGCCATCTACACCCCCGGCGCGGCGTTCCTGAACGTGATGGCGCCCTGCCCCCGCGGCTGGCGGTATCCCAGCGAGAAGCTGATGGAGGTCACCAAGATGGCGGTGGAGACCTGCGTGTGGCCGCTGTACGAGGTGGTTGAGGGCAAATACATCCTCAGCTACAAGCCCAAGAACAAGCTGCCGGTGGAGGAGTACCTGAAGATGCAGGGCCGCTTTGCCCACATGTTCAAGCCCGGCAACGAGTGGATGATCGAAGAGGTCCAGAAGGAAGTGGACAAAAACTGGGAGGAGCTCCTCAAGCTCTGCGAGCTGTAAGCAGTCCTTCCGCACTCTCCATATCAGTACGAAGGGGTTGGCCTTTGGGCCAACCCTTTTGCTGTTTTTGGCATGATTTTTGGAGGGTTTTGCCCGCTACTCCGGAATTGACAGGCATCCTCCGGGGGGTATAATAGAATCAATGATTTTCAGGAGGATCGGATGCTATGGAAAATACTGTTTTAGAAAAATTTCACCAGGGCCGCCAGAGCCTGGGAACCTTCTCCGCCATCGGCAGCCCCCTGGCGGTGGAGAGCCTGCGTTATACCGGACTGGACTATGTGATCGTGGACACGGAGCACTCCCCCGCCGGGATCGAATCCGCTGCGGCCCAGATCGCCGCCGCCCAGGGCGCAGGCCTGACGGCCCTGGCCCGGGCCAATGAGATCTCCCGCACGGCAGTGCTGCGGCTGCTGGACGTGGGTGCCCAGGGTGTGGTGGTCCCCTGCGTGGAGACCGTGGAGGAAGTCCGGGAGCTGGTCCGGTATGCCAAGTTCGCGCCTCTGGGGAACCGGGGCTTCTGCCCCACCCGGGACGGCGGCTGGGGCCACGCCGCCCATGCGGTCTCCATTTCCGGCTATATGGAGACCAGCAACCGGGAGACGCTGCTGCTGCCCCAGTGCGAAACTGTGGGCTGCCTGGAGCACATTGAGGAGATCACCGCTATGGACGGTGTAGACGGCATCTTTGTGGGGCCCTTTGACCTGTCCATTGCCCTGGGCCACCCCGGCGAGTTCAACGCACCGGTGGTCCATGACGCCATCCTGCGGGTCCAGGCGGCCTGCAAGCGCAGCGGCAAGCTCTCCATCATCTTTACCGGCAGTGCGGCAGCCAGCCGCCAGCGGTTTGCCGAGGGCTTTGACAGCGTTACCATGGGCATGGACTCCCTGTTCTATGTAGAGATGTACAAAAATCTGGTAGCGGACGTTTGGGGCAAGTAAGTCCCCGACGCAAAGAAACCCGGCGCGGATTTCCGCGCCGGGTCCCTTTTTATTCCGTCTCTTCCAGCTTCTGTTCCGCTGCGAACTCTCCCAGGCCAAAGTCCTTTTCCACACTGGCAGTATCCCGCTCCAGCATGGTCTCCATTACCCGGATGTCGCTGTCCACATCCATGGCGTCGGCCTTGTACAGCTCGTCCAGCTGGTGCTCAAAGCCCTTGATAATCAGGTCCATGGTGGACTCGATCCGGGCTTTGGCCTGGCGGAGGTTCTCCCCCTCCACCCCGGCAGCCTCAAACTCCGCGTAGGAGTCCAACAGCTTCTGGGTAGTAGGCAGGTAGTAGTTCAAGAAGGTATCGATCCGGTCTCGCTTCTTCGGGTCCTCCTCCACCGCCCGGAAGATCTTGGCGGTGATGGTCTCCAGCCGGTCGATCTTGGCAGAGAGTCCCGGGTCCGCGATGGCGTCGTTGGCCCGGCGGATCCTCCGCAGGATTCCGGAGCAGCCCTCCTCCGTCTCCTTGGGGGGCGGCGCCGCGGCCGCCTCCTCCTGCCGGCGCTTCTGTTTCAGGTCCGCGTCCGCCTGGCCGCTGCGGAAGAGATACCCCAGCTCCATGTTCAGATACGCCTCATCCCCGAAGTAGCCTTTATCGATCATCTTCTGCAGGTCCTTCTCCACCCGGTCCCTGGAATAGCCCAGGGTGCGGCACAGCTGTTCCACTGCCATAGCCTCGTAATTCCCAACCACGGCCAGATACTTGTTGTACCGCTTCAGACTGCGGCCGATGGAGACCCCGCTGCAGAACATAGCCCCACCGGCAGCAGCAATGGCTAAGGCCCACAGCAGCTCTTCGATATACCAAGGCTCCACGCCGCCCAGCCAAATCATCATCTCGATGGTGGACCAGCAGGCCGCCAGGCCGCAGACCGCCAGCACCGCGCCAATGATCTTCAGCCACTTGGCGTTAGACTTCTTCACCGCCGGGGACTTCATGGCGCTGCGCACGGCCTTTTTGGTCCTGCCGGCAGTCCCGGCGGATGCGGCGGCCGCCGGCTCCGGCGCCGCCGTCTGCAGCGGGGGCGGGGCCTGCCTCCGCTTCTGCCCGTCGTTTCCGAAGAGTTTGACCAGCAGCATCACCAGGGCGATGGGCCACAGGCCGACGGCGAAGAGGATTACGATGGCTATCCAAGCGCCAACGCCTTCCTGCTTCTGTTTCTTTCCGGCCACGGCACTCAGTCCTCCTTCTGCTTCAGTTTCCGCTTGTTGCCCTGGTCATCCACCACATAGGTGTGGTCCAGCTGGCTCTTCAGGTTCCCCAGCACGGAGTCGATGTACTCCCGCCGCAATGCCGCCTGCTCCATCCGCTCCCACTCCGTCAGGCCCTCCGGTGTCTTGGCCTTCCGGGCCAGCTCGTTGATGCGGTCGATCTGCTTTTTCTCCATGTTTCGCTCCTCCTGTCAGGTCTCAGGCCGCTGGCGCTCGAATACCAGGTCGATGCTCTCGATAAAGCCGTAAGGCCGGCGCTGGCTTTTGGGGATGCATCCCACATATCGCCAGCCATCCGCCGCCCGGCGGACGATGACCTCCCGATGAGCAGCGGTCTCCCGCAAGTAAAACCCGTAGACCTCGCCGCAGGATACCTCTTCAAACTCGTATTCCAGCACGCTGCACCCTCCTCTCTCAAATATATCGCTTCACCACAATGGCGGTGCGGCCCTTTTTCGTGACGCCGCCCACCGCCGCCAACTGAAATTTTCCAAATCCCCGGGCGGAGACCGTGTCCCCCTCTGTAAGCAGCTTGTCCGCCTTCGTACAGGGCCGCCAGTTCACCTGGACATGGCCGGAGGAGATCAAATCTGCCGCCTTCCCTCTCGCCATCCGAAAACCGGTGGAACACACCGCGTCCAGCCGCAGGGAGCTGACCGTGTCCCGCACCTCCTCGCACCGCACCTCCGGGATGTGGAGGTGGGCGGCGGGGATCTCCGTCACCGTCAGCCTCGCCCGGCCGGCGCTGTTCCAGCTGGAGAGCAGGAAATCCGCCACCGTGTCCAGCACGATCAGGTCCGCGCTCTCAGGAGACACCAGAATGTCCCCCACCTTCTCCCGAACGATGCCCATTCCCATGAGGCTGCCCAGAATGTCCCGGTGGCTCAGCCGGTCCTCCGTCCGAAAGGCCGCCCGCAGACACCGGAGCGGAGGCTCCGCCGTCTCCGGCTCCATCCAGTCCGGCAGAAAGAGCAGGATGTTCCGCTCCGCCCCCTGGTAGCCTCCCTGACGGAGCCAGGCAGTCTCCGGGATGCCCGCAAGACGCAGCAGGTCCCCGGCCATCATCTGCTGCTGTGGGGAGAGAAAGTCCGTACAGGCGGGAATATTGCGCTCCTCCGCCTGGGCAGCCCGGTCCAGGACCTTGGCCAGCAGCAGCCGGTCCTCCCCCTCGGCCCCGCAGCGGTCCAGCAGCTTACTCTTTTCCATGGCCGATCAGCTCCTGCGTCCGCACCAGCTCCGCATAAGCGCCATTTTTCGCCATCAGCTGGTCGTGGCTGCCCAGCTCCGTGATGCGGCCGTCCTCAATGACGGCGATCCGGTCCGCATTGCGGACGGTGGAAAGCCGGTGGGCAATGATGATGGTGGTGCGGCCGTGGGCCAGCTTCTCAAAGGTCTCCTGGAGCTTGGCCTCCGTCACGCTGTCCAGGGCGGAGGTGGCCTCGTCCAGAATCAGCACCGGCGGGTCCTTCAGGAAGATCCGGGCGATGGAGATGCGCTGCTTCTGTCCGCCGGAGAGCAGGGTGCCCCGTTCCCCCACATAGGTGTTGAACCCCTCCGGCAGGGCCACGATGTCGTCATAGATCTCCGCCAGCTTCGCCGCCCGGGCCACCTCCTCCTCCGAGGCGCCGGGCTTGCCGTAGCGGATGTTCTCCAGAATGCTGGCGGCGAATAGGAATACGTCCTGCTGCACCACGCCCACATTCTGCCGCAGGGACTCCTGCGTCACCTGCCGGACGTCGTGGCCGTCGATGCGGACCGCGCCGTCCGTCACATCGTAGAACCGGGGGATCAGCTGGCACAGAGTAGATTTACCACCGCCGGAGGGCCCCACCACGGCGATGGTCTCGCCGGGGCGAATGTGGAGGTCCACGTCGTGGAGCACCGCCATGTCATCCTGATAGGCGAAGGACACATGGTCCACGTCGATGCGCCCCTCCACCCGGGAAAGAGTGGTGGCATCGGGGGCATCCTGCATGGCAGGCTCCTCCCGCATCAGCTCCACAAACCGGGCAAAGCCGGCGGTGCCGTTGGCAAACAGCTCCGCAAAGGTGGAGAGCTTGCGCACCGGGTTCACGAAGGTCGTGATATACAGGCTGAAGGTGATGAGATCCACCGTGTCCATCCGGCCCTGCATGATGAGGAAGCCGCCCACGGAGATCACTGCCACGGAGAGGATGCACAGGAAGAACTCCATCACCGCGTTGAACCGGCCCATGGCCCGGTGGAACGCCCGCTTGGAGGTCTTGAAGCTGTCGTTGGACACGTCGAACTTCTCCAGCTCCGCCTCCTCATTGGCAAAGGCCTTGGCGGTCTTGATGCCCGAGAGGCCCGACTCGATGTCGGCGTTGATGGTGGCCGTCCGCTGCTTCACCTTGATCGAGGCGTCCTGCATGGACTTGCGGCACTTCCACACCACCAGGAAGAACACCGGGATGATGCAGGCGATCACCAGAGCCAGCTGCCACTGGATGGTGAACATGATGGCCAGTGCTCCCACAATGGTAACGCCGGAGATGAAGATGTCCTCCGGTCCGTGGTGGGCCAGCTCCGTGATGTCGAACAGGTCCGCCGTCAGGCGGCTCATCAGCTGGCCGGTGCGGTTGCGGTCATAGTAGTCGAAGCTCAGCTCCTGCATGTGGCGGAACAGGTCCCGGCGGATGTCCGCCTCCACCAGGATGCCGAAGGTGTGGCCGTAATAGCAGATGATATAGGTGAACACGGACCGCAGGATGTATGCGCAGAACACCACCGCCATCACGGCGAAGAAGGTCCGGTAGGCGCTCTCAGGCAGCAGCTGGTACATGCACCACCGGGAGACGTAGGGAAACGCCAGATCGATCACGGCGATCATCAGGGCGCAGCACATATCCAGGAAAAACAGCTTCCGGTGGGGCTTGAAGTAGGACAGGAAGATCCGCAGGGCGGAGCTCTCCTGAAACTGTCGGGTCGTCATGGTACTCTCCTTTTTCTTTATCAATTCATATCTAAAAAATGATAGCACACTTTTCCCCCGCGCGCAATGAAATATCCCCGAATGTCATCCAACATCCGGGGATATCGCCATGTCGTTTTTTCAGGAATTGGACAAATACTCGCCCATCATATAGCCGGTGGTGGTTACGCCGCCGGAGGCCACAAAGCTGATCTGATACCAGCCGTTCCCGGCGCTCTGCACCACCCGGACGGAGTCGCCGTTGGAGAGGGTCGCCAGAATCTCACTGCTGGTGTTGGCCTGCGCGCGGACCCGCACGCCGTTCCCGGCGTTGACCACCACCGCGGTCCCCGCTGTCAGCGTGCTGCCGGACGCGGTGCTGCCGCCGCTGGCAGACGTAGATGTGCCGGTGCTGCCGCCCCGGACCCGCACCAGGCAGGTGCCCTTGCCGGAGCCGTCCGTCACCGTCAGGGTGGCCTGTCCGGAGGAGATGGCCGTCACCCGGCCGGTGGAATCCACGGAGGCAATGCCGTCATCGCTGCTGCTCCAGGTATAAGTGCCGCTGCCGCCGGAGACAGTCAGGGGAATGGGCTCATCTCCCACGGACATGGTGAACTCCGTCCGGGGGGAACCCAGGTAGGCGATGGTCAGTGTCTCCGGCAGGGTGGAGGGATCCGTCTGGGCGGGCGTGGTGGTGCCGCCGTCATTCGGGTCTTCCATCTCGCCGGTGCCGCCGCTCTCCGGCATGGTCACGCCGTCTCCCTCCTCCGGGTCCGCCGTATCAGGGTTCGGCGGCTGGGGCGTCACATCCTCTGTGGAAGCGTCCTGGGTCTCCTCTCCGCCGGAGAGGCGCTGGGCGATCCGGTCGCCGAAGAGCAGGTAGACCAGCAGCGCCGCCATAATGACGATCAGCACAATCAGAATGGGACTCAGCAGATTGGGCTGGCGGCCGCGGGCGGCCGTCCGTTTGCCGCCCCGTCCGGGGGCGGTCCTGCGGATCTGTGCACCGCTCTGCAGCGCCTCTTCCTCCTCGCAGAAGGGGCAGCTCTTGTATGTATCGGAATACTTTTCCCCGCAGATGGGGCAGCGTTTCATGGCCATGGGTCATCCTCCCGCGTAACAGCTTTTCATAATTTACATAATATCGGCTTTTCCCAGTGCCGTCAAGACCGGAAGCGTCGATTCCCTGGGAAATTTACGCTTTTTCTGCGGTTCCGCTTGCTTTTGGGGAGCGCCTCTTCTATAATGGACGCAAAAGAACGCGGTTTTGTTTCACAGAACTGGGAGATTTTAGGGGGAATCGGGAACATGAACACCATCCTGATCGGGATTGCGGGAGGCACCGGCTCCGGAAAGACCACTCTGACCCGGCATTTGAAGGAACACTTCGGCAAAGACGTGACCGTCATCGGCCATGACAGCTATTACAAGCGCCAGGTGGGCAGGACCTATGAGGAGCGGGCCAAGGTGAACTATGACCACCCCAACGCCTTTGACACGGACCTGCTGATCCGCCACCTGCAGGAGCTGAAGGCCGGACGCTCCATCCAGTGCCCCGTCTACTCCTTTGTGGAGCACAACCGCACCGACCAAACCGTGGAGATCCAGCCCGCCAAGGTCATCATTGTGGAGGGCATTCTGATCTTCCAGAACCCCACTCTGCGGGATATGTTCGACATCAAGATCTTTGTGGAGACGGACGCGGACGAGCGGATCCTCCGCCGGGCCCTGCGGGATGTGGAGGAGCGGGGCCGGACGCTCCAGTCCGTGGTCTCCCAGTATCTCACCACTGTGAAGCCCATGCATGAGCAGTATGTGGAGCCCTCCCGGAAGTACGCGGACATCGTGGTGCTGGAGGGCGGCCACAACCTGGTGGCCCTGGACATGATCATGCAGCGGATCCAGCACCACATCGATGGGAAGTGACGGCCCGCCGCCAGATGGGCACAAGCCGCCCGCCGGGATTCTCCGGCGGGCGGCTTGTGCGTATTACAGCGGACACCAGATCACCGGCACACCATGGTCCTCCAGCAGCGCGGCCAGATCGTCCAGATTCAAAAACGTGGTAGCGGTGTTCTCCAGCGGATGGACGCCCACGGTCCGGCCCCGCAAAGACGCATCCAACACCACGGTGACCGTGCCGGCAGGCGCTCGGAGGGCCCCCAGCGGCGTCACCTGTCCCGGCAGCAGGCCCAGAAGCCGCTCCAGGTCTGCGGCGTCCGCAAATCTCAGAGGACGGCTGTCCAGTGTCCGGCGCAGGGCCTTCAGGTCTGCCGTCCGGCCGCCGTCTATGGCCACCAGATAGTACCGCCGCTTCTTGTCGTCCCGCAGGAAGAGGTTTTTCAAGATCCGCTCCTCCCCCGGCAGACAGAGTGCGTGGAGCTCCTCCATGCTCCATACCGCCGGGTGCGCCGTCTCCTCATAGGGGATATTCCGCGCCCGCAACAGGGCATACAGGTCCTGGCGGTCTATCCTCATACCCCCGCGAAGCGGAACACCACGCCCACCACGGCAGAGGCGGCGATGAACACGATGGGATGGAGATTCTTCGTGGGTTTCACCCAATTGGTCAGTGCCAGCAGCACCGCCGCCAGGATCAGGCCCGGCCAGCTGATGAGGCCCGCCAGGCCGCCGTCCCCCAGCTGGAACTGGTTGAACAGCCCCGTCTCCGGCGACGCCACCACGATGTTGGTGAGCACCTCAAGTACCACGGACACGCAGGCCGCGCCGATCAGGCCCGTAGAGGCAGGCCGCAGTCCGTAGAAGGCCCGGTCCACATATCGGTTCTCCCGGAAGTTCCGCAGCAGGGCGGCAATAATCAGGATCACGATGATGGAGGGCGTCACCTCTCCCAATGTGGCGATCACCGCGCCGGGGACACCGGCAACGGTGAAGCCCACATAGGTGGCCATGTTGATGCCGATGGGGCCGGGGGTGGACTCGGACACCGCCAGCATGTTCATGAGCTGGGCCTGGGTGAACCAGCCGGTGGCCTCCCCGATGTCGTGGAGGAAGGGCAGCGTGGCCATACCGCCGCCGATGGCAAAGAGTCCGGTCTTGAAAAACTCCCAGAACAGGCGCAGATAGATCATGCCCCCTTCACCTCCCAGTTCTTCAGCAGGATACCCAGCACTGCGGCCGCGAGGATGAACCACACCGGGGACACATCCATCACCGCGCTGCCCACCAGCACTGCCAGGAAAATCGCTGCCGTGGGCTTATCCACCACGGACTTCTTCAGCAGCTTCACCGTAGCGTTGAAAATTAGGACGCACACGCACACCTGAATGCCCGCAAAGGCGTTCTGGACCCAGGCCAGGTCCGCGAAGTTGTTGATGAGCCCCGCCAGGATGGAGATAATGACCAGAGACGGGAACACCACCCCCAGGGTGGCCACAATGCCCCCGGCGATGCCCTTGTATTTCTGGCCGATGAACGTGGCCGTGTTGACAGCGATGATCCCCGGCGTGCACTGCCCGATGGCATAGTAGTCCGTCAGTTCCTCCTCTGTGGCCCAGTGCTTGTTCTCCACCACTTCCCGCTGGAGAATCGGCAGCATCGCCATGCCGCCGCCGAAGGTCATGACCCCCATCTTCGCGAAGGTCCAAAACAATGTCCAAAGCTCTTTCAACCCTATCTCCCCCTGTCTCTCACTCTGTATATCCGTACAGGCCCCGGACGGACACCTCGCCGGACCGCACGGTCTTCACCGCGCCGTCCGGCCTCCGCACCACCAGGCCGAATTCCTCATCGATGTCCAATGCCTCCGCCGTCTCGCCGCCTCCGTCCGGGCGCAGCAGCCGCACGGTCCGGCCCAGATTCACGCATCGCCGCCGGTACTCGGCCAGATAAGGACCAGTCTCTCCTGCCGCCAGGGCTGCGCAGAGGCGGTCCACCTCCCGGATGATCTCCGCCGCCAGGGCGGGCCTGGACACAGCGTGGCCCAGGGCCTGGACCAGGGAGGTGGCGATCTCCCGCACCTCGGGCGTGAAATCCTCCGGCCGCTGGGAGACATTGATTCCGATGCCCAGCACCAGCTCCTGCACGCGGGCCGTCTCCCCCTCCAGGGAGAGCTCGGTCAAAATACCGCAGAGCTTTTTCCCATCCAGCACCGGATCGTTGGGCCATTTCAGGCCGGGGCTGACGCCGCACAGCCGCTCTACGGCCCGACACACCGCTACTCCAGCCATGGCCGTCACCGGCGACAGCCGCTCCGGCGGCAGATCCGGCCGCAGCAGGGCCGTCAGGTAGATCCCCTGGCCGCCGGGGGACTGAAAGCTCCGGCCCAGTCGGCCCCGGCCAGCCGTCTGGCGGTCCGCCACCACCACAGTGCCGTCCGCTGCGCCCTCCGCTGCCAGCTGTCTGGCCCGGAGATTGGTGGAGTCCACCTCTGCCAGACACACCAAGGTCCGGCCCACCCGGGCCGTCTCCCCCAGAAAGCGGCGGATCTCCGGCTCCGTCAGCACGTCCGGCGCATCCAGCAGACGGTAGCCCCGGCCGGTGCGGGCCTCCACAGTGTAGCCCTCCCTCCGCAGCGCATCCACCGCCTTCCAGATGGCCGCGCGGCTCAGTCCCAGCCGGTGGCTGATCTCCTCGCCGGAGACGAACGCCCCCTCCTGTTCCCGCAGCAGGGCCAGGACATCCTGTCGGCTCATGTTTCTCTCTCCTCTCCCATATTCATGGCTTCGAGTCTACCACGTTTTCCCCTGGTTGTAAACCGTGCCGGGGAGGAAAAGAACGGCGCCGCCCCGTTCTCCGGGCGCTGCGCCGTCCGTGGCTGTCTGGCCTGTTTAGATGGGGTCCGCCAACTCCGCCACCCGGGACTCTCCGTACACCGGAATGCCCTGGGCGCGCAGCAGCTCCGCCGTGACACCCTCTCCCGCCGTCAGCACGCCGGTAAAGGTGCCGTCGTAGACCATCCCGCTGCCGCAGGAGGGACTCCGCTCTTTCAGCAGCGCCGCCTCGCATCCCAGCAGGCGGCAGAGACGCAAGGCCTCTTCCGCGCCCCGGCGGTATTGGGCGGTGACATCGCCACCGTCCCGGGTCATCACCCGGTCTCCCCGCCGCTCCGCCGGCGGACGGGGTGTGGGCAGACCCCCCAGCTGCTCCGGACAGACGGGGACCAGGATGTGCCGCTCCGCCAGATCAGAGATCCAGGGCTGGAGCTTGGAGCCCCCATCGTACCGACAGCGGGCCCCCAGCAGACAGGCAGAGATTAGGATCCGCATCTTCTCACCGCCCGTTCATGGCCTGGTGCTCCCGCAGCAGCTCCTGATAGAGCTTCACAGCGGTCCAGGTCCGGTTGTGGGGCGTCAGCACCGCCTTCAGGCAGTCCCGCCCGATCCCCGCTTGACTCAGCGCCGGCAGAAGGCGGTCCACCTGGTCCTCCAGGCCGCACAGCACCACCATCCGCCCACCCAGAGGGCCGCCGTTGAACGGCAGTACCGTGCCGGGGTCATCATCCAGCCCCGCCAGCACCGCCAGGGGCTTGTTGTAGTCCTGCCGGGCCACCGGCACCACCTCCGCCCCGAAGGGCCCGGCGGCGGCCGCGGCAGCCAGAATGGTGGGCAGCTCCTCAAAGCCGAACAGCAGCAGTTTTCTGCTCATGAACATTCCTCATTTCTTCATGTTGCACGGGGCCGTCCCGGTCAGACGGTCTCCGCCGGACCAGCCCAGCGGCGGGCGTAGTCCCAGATATCCAGCATCCGCCCCTCCCGGCAGAAAGCCCTGTGGTGGACGGCGGTGCGGACAAAGCCCAGCCGCTCCAGAATTCGGACGCTGGCGGTATTCTCTGCCACCGTGTCTGCCAGCACCAGGGCCGGTGCCAGCCGTTCCAGGCGCCGCAGTGCCTCCGCCGCAGCCGCAAGTCCCAAGCCCCGGCCCCAGCAGGCGGGAAGCAGCTGGTAGAACAGCCCATAGATCCCGGCGGCCGTATCCACCGGCGGGCAGCCGGCCAGTCCCCGGAATGCCGTCCCCTCCCGGAGGGCAAAGACCGTGGAGAACGGCAACCCCCGCTGGCAGTCCAGCAGGTGTTCCAGCCGGTCTGCCGCCCCCGCCTCCGTGCAGGGGGCAGCAATATTGGTCCATCGGATCACCGCCGGGTCGGCCCACAGAACCGCCGCCTCTGGGAGATCGTCCCAGGACAGCGGCTCCAGTGTCAGAGCGGGTATCATACAATCCGCCTCCCATTCAGCACCGCCCGGTCCAGCCGGTCTCCCTGGTATTGGAGCTTCAGGGAGAAGAAGGGGACGTTCTCCTCCAGCAGGCGGAGGAAAATTTTGTCCCCCTCCCACATGGGAAGGCCCCGCAGCTCCGCTTTTTTAATCCAGGCCAGCTCTCCCTCATCGCAGGGGTGGGGCGTGCCGGTCCAGCCAGTGGCGGTGAAGAGGTGCATATACTCGGTGGGTGCCTCATCGGACACAAAGGTCACCAGGCCCCGGTAGCGGTAGTCCGTCAGCGTCAGGCCCGTCTCCTCCCAGGTCTCCCGGAGGATGCAGTCCTCGGGGCTCTCCCCATCTTCGAATTTGCCGCCCACGCCGATCCATTTGTCATGGTTCAGATCGCCCTTCTTTTTCACCCGGTGGAGCATCAGGTAAGTGTCGCCCCGCTCCAGATAGCAGAGGGTGGAATTGATCATCTGCCATCCCCCCTTCCGTGATCCTTGAAATGGTGTTATCCTATTATAGTTCATTGCCATGGAAAAAGAAAGCCTGGTTTTTTTCGTGAACCCCCTTGACCTTGCCGCAGCGTCAACTGTTATACTCCCAATCGACAGGAGGGATCCCTATGGAATACACCGTCAAGGCGCTGGCCGATCTGGCCGGCGTCACGCCCAGGACTCTGCGCTGGTATGATCGGATTGGACTGCTGAAACCTCTGCGGACCACGGAGGCCGGATACCGCCTCTACGGCCCAGCGCAACTGGATCGCCTGCAGGACATCCTGTTCTACCGGGAGCTGGGACTGGACCTGGCCTCGATCCGGACCATTCTGGACGACCCGGCCTTTGACCGCCAGGCGGCGCTGCAGAGCCACCTGGCAGAGCTGGAGGCCCGTCGGGCCCGACTGGACGATCTGATCCTGACTGTCCAGCGAACGATTAACGACATCAAGGGAGGAACGAAGATGACCGATCAGGAGAAATTTGAAGCCTTCAAGCGCCGCACGGTAGAGGCCAATGAGACCGCCTTCGGGCAGGAGATCCGGGAGAAATACGGAGATGAGGAGATGGACCGGGCCAACGCCTGCGTCCTGGCGCTGACCCAGGAGGAGTATGCCCAGTGGAAGTCCCTGGGGGGTGAGATCCACACCGCTCTCGTCACAGCCGTGAAAGCAGGGGCGGACCCCGCCGGGCCGGAGGGCCAGCGGATTGCGGCGCTCCATCGGCGGTGGCTGTCCTACTCCTGGGAGTCCTACACGCCCCAGGCCCATGTGGGCCTTGCAGAGCTGTATGTGTCCGATCCCCGGTTCACCGCCTACTATGACCGGGAAGTCCCCGGCTGCGCCGCCTTTCTGCGGGATGCCGTCCGGACCTACACCGGCGCGTAAGGAAACAGGGCCGCCCCATAAGGGGCGGCCCTGCCGCTTTGATTTGGAGTGGATTTACTTCTTGCCCATGCTGCGGATGGCTTTTAAGACCTGAATGACCACCATGGAGCCGAAGGCCAGCCCCACAATGCAGCCCACCAGTCCGACAGACAGCTCCGCCACCTGGAACAGAGGCTCCAGCGGTGGGATCAGCAGCACGGCCGCCAGCAGCAGCGCGCCGACGGCGAAGGCGCCCAGCAGGAACTTGTTGTTCCAGAAGGCCCGGGTGAAGAGCACCGGACGGCCGGACTTGCAGTTGAAGCCGTGGAACAGGCGGCTCAGGCATAGGGTGGCAAAGGCCATGGTGCTGGCCACGGCAGCGCCGCCGCTGGCCAGGCCGATGTGGAAGGCAATGATGGTGGCCAGGGCGATCACCAGGCCCTCCGTGCCCACGCTCAACAGGAAGGGCTTTGTCAGGATACCCTCGCTGCGGGGACGGGGCTTTTCCTGCATCACCGCGTCACTGTGGGGCTCCAGGCCCAGGGCGATGGCGGGCAGGGAGTCCGTCAGGAGATTGATGAACAGCAGGTGTACCGCTGCAAAGGGCACCGGCAGCCCCGCGAGAGAGGCATACAGTACCGTCAGAATGCCTGCTGTGTTGCCGGAGAGCAGGAACTGAATGGCCTTCTTGATGTTGGCATAAACATTCCGGCCGTTCTTGACGGCCTGGACGATGGTGGCGAAGTTGTCATCCGTCAGCACCATACCGGCAGCGTCCTTCGCCACCTCGGTGCCGGTGATGCCCATGGCCACGCCGATGTCCGCCTGCTTTAGGGCCGGGGCGTCGTTGACGCCGTCGCCGGTCATGGCCACCAGATTGCCCCGCTCCTGCCAGGCCCGGACGATGCGGATCTTGTGCTCCGGGGACACCCGGGCATACACGCTGACCCTGGGTACGAACTCCCGCAGTTCCTCATCGCTCATGGACTCAATAACGGCACCCTCCACGGCCTCGGTGCCGGGGGTGAGGATGCCGATCTCCTTGGCGATGGCGGAGGCGGTGACCTTGTGGTCGCCGGTAATCATGATGGGCCGGATACCGGCGGCGATGCACTCACCGACGGCCGCCTTGGACTCCTCCCGGGGCGGGTCCATCATGGCGATGAGGCCCAGGAACTGGAGGTCGTTCTCATCCTCCAGGCCGATGGCGGGGGCGGTCAGCATCCGCTTGCCGAAGGCCAGCACCCGCAGGCCCTGCTGGGACAGCTCCTCATTCATCCGCTCGATCTCCGCCTTCTCCTCCGGAGAGAGGCGAGTGCGGTCCAGCATCACGTCCACGGCCCCCTTGGTCAGCATGGTCAGGCCGTCCGGCAACTGGTGGACCGTGCTCATCAGCTTCCGGTCGGAGTCAAAGGGCAGCTCCGCCAAACGGGGATACTTGCCCCGCGCCTCCGCCTCGTCGAAGCCGTAGCTCTCGCCCAGGCGCACCAGGGCGGTCTCTGTGGGGTCTCCCACCTCTCCGGATTCGTTCACCGTGGCGTCGCTGCATAACAGGGCGGCACGCAGCAGCTCCCGCTGTTCCGGGCGAGAGAAGTCCGCCCCGTCCGCCGGGATGATCTGGCCCCCGGTGCAGAGCTTCTTCACAGTCATCTTGTTCTGAGTCAGGGTACCGGTCTTGTCGGAGCAGATGACGGACACGCTGCCCAGGCCCTCCACCGCCTGGAGCTTGCGGATGATGGCGTGCTCCCTGGCCATCTTCTGGGTGCCGAAGGACAGTACGATGGTGACGATGGAGCTGAGGGCCTCCGGAATGGCGGCCACTGCCAGGGCCACGGCAAAGAGGAAGGCGTTCATCACATTCTCGCCCCGCAGGAACACACTGACGGCAAAGAGGAGGGCGCAGATGACCAAAATGCCGATGGAGAGCTTGCGGCCGAACTGGTCCAGGCTCACCTGAAGAGGGGTCTTTTTCTCCTCCGTGCTCTTCAGCAGGGCGGCGATCCTGCCCATCTCTGTGTGCATACCGGTGGATGTCACCAGGAACCGGGCCCGGCCATAGGTGACGAAGCAGCCGGAGAACACCATGTTCTTGCGGTCTCCCAGCGGCACGTCGCCGTCGATGTCCGCCAAGTCCTTCTCTACCGGCAGGCTTTCGCCGGTGAGGGCGCTCTCCGCGCACTTCAGGCTGGCGCACTCCAGCAACCGGCCGTCGGCGCAGATAGAGTCGCCGGCCTCCAGCACCACCACGTCGCCCACGGTGACCTCCCGGCCGGGGAGCTGGACCACCTGACCGTCCCGCACCACCTTGGCGGTGGGGGCGGACATCTGCTTCAAGCTGTCCAGGGACGCGGTGGCCTTCACCGTCTGCACCGTGCCCAATATGGCGTTCATGGTGATGACCGCCAGGATGACCGCCATGCTCTCCACATCCCCCAGGATGGCGGAGACGACGGCGGCTAAGATCAGAATGATTACCAGAAAGTCCGCGAACTGCTCCAGAAAAATCCGCAGGACGCTCTTCCTCCCGCCCTCCTGCAGCTCATTGGGGCCATAATGCTCCAGGCGGCGGGCGGCCTCCGCGCCAGTCAGGCCCTCCGGGGTGCTGCTCAACTCCTGAAACAGCTCTTCCCGGCTCTTCTGCCAGATGGTCTTTTCCGTTTTCATAAAACTCCTTCTTTCCGGCAAGACGCAAAAAAGACGAGACTTTTGCGTCAATGCCTCTGCATTGATACAAAAGTCTCGCCGTTTCAACCCGAAGCGGGGCCGAAGCCCGTACTGACGCCGTTGGGTACACAATCAAATGTGCCAGCTACTCCCTTTTGGTACTGAAGGCACTATACTCCATTTTCCCCACATTGTCAATCCCTAATCTTCCACTATTTTCATTTTTTCCGCCGGTCAAACAGCCAGCCGATGCCCATGACCGCGGCGTACACCACCAGATAGTACAGCACGGTCACTCCATACCCGGCAAAGGCGGCATACACCATAAAAGCACAGGCGCACAGGGCCAGAGCCGGCATGACGAACCGCCGGAAAGGGTTCAGGTCCGTGCTCTTCCGCATGAATTGAATGAACATGGGCACATACATGCCGTACAGGGTGATGATCGGCAGCTCCGAGGAGTCGAAGCTGAAGGGACCGAACCAGGGGCCGCCCACGTTGGCGCCATAGAAGTACACCAACCACAGTGCGGAGAGGCCCAGGCTAACCAGGGCGGAGTTGCCCGCCATATTGGTCACCGGGTCCACCTGGCGGAACAGCTCCGGCATCGGTCCTTCGTTCCGGACCGCCAGAGCGTACATCCCCCGACAGCAGGAGAGCGTTAAGCCGTTCAGGGTCCCCAGGCAGGAGATGACGATCAGCACGAACACCACTGTGCCCGCCGTCTCCCCGAACACCCGCTGGAAGGCCATCTTGGCCGCTGCCTCGCCGCTGGCCATCAGCTCCTCCGTCGTCACTGCGCCGGTGAGACCGATGTAGTAGAGAATATAGGTGAGCACCACGATAAAAGAGCCCACCACCAGGGCTCGGGGCAGGGTCCGCTTGGCATCCCGCAGCTCCGCGTTGATGGAGGTGGCCAAGATCCACCCCTCATAGGCGAAAGCTACCGCCACGGTAGAGGCCATCAGCCCCTCGCCGGTGGAGATGGCGCCGGTACTCATGGTGGCGAAGTTCTCCGCCATGCGGCCATTCATCATGCCCACCGCCGCGCCGCAGACGGCCATCAGCGCCAGGGGGATCATCTTGATGACAGTGGTGGACACCTGGAACCTGCCTGCCAGCCTGGGTGCCAGGGCGTTGAGCACGTGGTCCAGGCACAGCATCGCCCCGGCGATGGTCATGCAGGCGCCGCCGGTGATGTCCCAGCCCAGCAGTACACAGAAGTACCGGGCGGAGATCCAGGCCAGGGCGGACACCAGGCAGGGCGTGTACAGCACTGCCATGAACCAGCCCACGTAGTAGGCGTACCGCCGCCCCACGGTGGCCTCGGCGTAGTCCACCAGGCCGCTGACCTTTTCATACCGGGTGGCCATGGTGGCGAACACATAGGAGCAAATAATCATGATGGCGCCCACGATTCCCCACGCCAGGATCCCCAGAGGCATGTTGCCCTTGGTGGCCTGGAGCACCTTTTCCGCCTTGAAAAACACACCGGAGCCAATGACGATTCCCACTACCATGCAGATGGCCGTGGGCAGGCCGTACCGCTTTTCCATGGCTCTCCCCTTTCTCTATTTAAAGCTTTCCTGTGGCATCCCTTTAAAGGGCAGTAGAAGAAGGATACCACAACTCTGCACAAATTGCAATCTATTTTCTGCGCTTTTCGACAGCAGTATGCAAAAAAAACGCCCCCATTCCGGGGCGTGTTTCTTTGGTCATGCTGTGATCTTTTTTGTAAGCGCCGAGCTGCTTGCTCTCCCATTACTTGGAACACAATGTCCCGCATCCGGTCCCGGGTGTCGCATCCCCCAGCCGCTTGGCGCGGCCGGGGGCCCTGCATCTCACTGGTGCGGGCAGGCAGAGCCCGCCCGCGCCAAGGTCCCGGCTCCGCCGGAACGCTTGAATGCCGGACGCTCGGCACCCACGCTGCACTCACTCTCCCATCACTTGGAACACAATGTCCCGCACCCGGTCCCGGGTGTCGCACTCGATGAGGGTCAGGTTCTGCCAGGGCCCTACGGTGATTTTGCCGTTCACAAAAGGCACCGTGATGAAGGGGGACAGCAGCGCCGCCTTGATGTGGGAGGAGCCATTGTCGTCATGCCAGGTCTCATGATGCCAGTAAGGCACCACCCGCCCCTTCTCATCCAGATAGGGGGAGAACACATCCAGCGCCGCCTTCAGGTCGTGGTTCACAATGCCCGGCTCGAACTCCAGGGTCGTCAGGCCCGCCACGCCGCCGGTGGTGAAGCCGGTGACCGTCCCGGCAGAGATGCCGTGCTGCCGGCATGCCTCCTCCACTGCGTGCTGAAAGTCCTCCGTCACGTCGATCATGCCCATGTGGGCCTTGGTGTGGTATGTCTTTTTCTCCGTGTAAACTGCCATCTTCCATGCCTCCTCTGTTTTTTGCATTGTAACACAGTTCCGCCCATGTTACAATGGGAGAAGAGCATTCCCCGCCCTCCGGCGGGAGAGAGGAGGCAGCCGCCCATGGAGTGCGGAATCGTCACCGTGGACCTCCACGGCAGGAACACCTATCAGGCCAAGGTCACGGTGGATGCCCTGCTCCGCCGGGCCGGGGCCGGGACGTACCGGCTCCGCCTGATCCATGGCTGTCATCAAGGCACGGCCCTGCGGGACTTTCTCCAGGTGGAATACGGGCACCACCCGCAGGTGAAGCGCCTGCTCCGCTCCCCCGACGGGGGCGCCACAGATCTGGTGCTGCGGGAAATGACGGAATGATTGAGGAGGTGCGCCTATGCGCATTGCGCTGATCCAGATGCCGGTGCTTCCGGACAAAGGGAAAAACATCCAGACCGCCTGCGGCAAAATCCGGGAGGCGGCCAAGAATGGAGCGGACTTCGCCGTGCTGCCGGAGATGTTCTGCTGCCCCTACGACAACAGCTGCTTCGGCGCCTACGGCGAACCGGAGGGCGGCGAGGCCCAGACGGCCCTGTCCCGCCTGGCAGCGGAGCTGGGGCTCTACCTCGTGGGCGGGACTGTGCCGGAGCTGTCGGAGGGTCGGATCTACAACACCAGCTACGTCTACGGCCCCGACGGCCGCCAGCTGGCCAAGCACCGGAAGGCCCACCTGTTTGATATCGACGTCCAGGGGGGACAGCGGTTCCGGGAGTCGGACACCCTCTCCCCGGGAAATGCCATCACCACCTTCGAGACGGCCTTCGGCACCATGGGGCTGTGCGTCTGCTTCGACCTGCGGTTCGAGGAGCTGGCCCGGTGCATGTGCCTGCGGGGGGCAAAGGTGATCTTCGTGCCGGCGGCCTTCAACATGACTACCGGCCCCGCCCACTGGGAACTTCTCTTCCGCCAGCGGGCAGTGGACAACCAGTGCTTCACCGTGGGGGTCTCCCCCGCCCGGGACGAACAGGGCTCCTACGTGGCCTACGGCAACTCCATCGCCGTGGATCCCTGGGGCGCCGTGCTCTGCCGGGCCGGGGCGGAGGAGACAACCCTGTACGCGGACCTGGACGTGGAACGGCTGGAGGCGGTACGGGCCCAGCTGCCCATCCTCTCCGCCCGGCGGACGGATCTGTATGAGGTGCGGGAGAAGTGAGCGGCACAGTCTTCGGCGCATTCTATGACGTGGTCCGGCGGATCCCCGCCGGAAGTGTGTCCACCTACGGCCAGGTGGCGCGGCTGGCCGGGATGCCACGGAGCGCCCGGCTGGTGGGATATGCCATGGCGTCCTGTCAGGACCCAACCGTGCCCTGCCACCGGGTGGTGGACCGCTTCGGCGGCACCAAGGCGGCCTTCGACACCTTTGCCCCCGGCACCCAGCGGGCCCTGCTGGAGGCGGAAGGTGTGGCCTTTCGCCTGGACGGCACGGTGGATCTGGAACAGTGCCTCTGGACACCGGAATCATAAAAACATGAGGAGAGCGGCTTTTGCCGCTCTCCTCTGCTCGTTTCTCACAGCTTCCGGCTGTTGTATGCCTCAATGCCGTGGGCCAGGACCTCCATGGCCCGCCGCAGATCCGCCTGCTTCAGGATATAAGCCAGCCGGACCTCGTCCCGGCCCTTGCCGGGGGTGCCGTAGAAGCCCTCGCCGGGTGCGAACATGACGGTCTCCCCGTTGTCCTGGAACTCCTCCAGCAGCCAGGTCTGGAACTTGTCGGTGTCATCCACCGGCAGCTTGGCCATGAGGTAGAAAGCGCCCTTGGGGCACTCGCACACCACGCCGGGGATCTGAGATAGGCCCTCCATGCAGGTATCCCGCCGCCTGTGGTACTCCTCCCGCACGGCGGAGAAGTAGTCGGAGCCTACGCCGTACAGGGCGGCAGCGCCCAGCTGGTCCAGCGTGGCCGCGCACAGGCGTCCCTGGCAGATCTTCAGGGCCTGGGCCATCAGTTCCCGGTTCCGGGACACCAGGATGCCCACCCGGGCGCCGCAGGCGGAGAACCGCTTGGAGATGGAGTCCACCACCACCACGTTCTCGGCCGCATCGTCAAACTGGGCCATGGAGGCCAGAGGCTCGCCGCCGTAGACGAACTCCCGGTACACCTCGTCGCTGATAAGGAACAGGCCGTGCTCTTTGGCGATGTCCGCCATCAGGCGCATCTCCTCCGGGGAGAGGACCACGCCGGTGGGGTTGCCGGGGTTGGTCACCAGGATGGCCCGTGTGTGCTCGTTGATCAGGGGCTCGATTCGCGCCCGGTCGGCGTAGCGGTAGCCCTCCTCCGGAGTTGTGGGGATAGGCCGGATCACGCCGCCGGTGACACTGACAAAGGTGTTGTAATTGGGATAGAAGGGCTCCGGGATCAGGATCTCGTCTCCCTCGTCCAGAATGCAGGTCAGGGCCATCTGCAGCGCCTCGCTGCCGCCGGCAGTGGCGTAGATGTCCGATTGCTCCAGGTGGATGCCCAGGTTGGCGTAGTAGCCCTGCACCGCCGTCAGAAACTCAGACACGCCGGGGGCCGCCGCATAGGCCAGCACTGGGTCCTGGAAATTCTTCACCGCGTCAAAGAAGGCCTTGGGCGTCTCAATGTCCGGCTGGCCGATATTCAGATGATAGATCTTGCGGCCCTTGGCCTCTGCCGCCAGCTCATAGGGCAGAAACTTCCGCATGGGAGAGAGCTCACACCGCTGAATCTTGCTGGAAAATTTCATAAAAAAGACCTCCTTGGTCGGATTTTGTAATCTCATTTACGGCGGCCGGCAATAAAAAACGCCCCTGACATCTCTGTCAGGGGCGAACATTCCATTCCGCGGTACCACCCTGATCTGCCTCCGAATGGGAGGCATCTCATGTCATCCGGTAACGGGGATGGGCCGTTCCGCTCCTCGCGGACTGCTCCAGAGTGGCTGCCGTGCGGCGTGGGCTGGGGGCTTGCACCGTCTCCCCCTCGCTTCTAAGCCGGTTTCGCAGGGCTGGCTCTGTCATCGCGTTTATGATAGTCCCATTATACGTCTTTGCGGGGATTTGTCAAGCAGAGGTTTTCAGAAATCTCCGCTGAAGGCCTGCATCCGTCAGGTCTCCTCTTCCGTCGGGAAGGGAGGCTCGTCCGCCTCCGGGGCGGGCGCGCCGCCCATCTGCATCTCCTGCCACTGGGCACGGGTGATCAGCAGCTGCCTGGGCTTGGAGCCCTCGAAGGGCCCCACGATGCCCCGTTCCTCCATCTGGTCCACCAGGCGGGCGGCCCGGGAGTAGCCCAGCTTCAGCCGGCGCTGGAGCATGGAGACAGAGGCCTGCCCGGTCTCCAGCACCACCTCCACGGCGGCGGGGAGCAGCTCGTCCCCCTCGTCCTCTCCGGCCTCCGGCGCCGCGGCCGCGGCGCCCTTGCCGCCTTTCTCCTTCTCCTGCATGGACTCCTCGATCTTGGCCATGACCTCATCGGAGTAATGCGCCTCACCGGACTGCTTCACGAACTCCACCACCCGTTCGATCTCCTCCGGGGAGATGAAGCAGCCCTGGACGCGGGTGGGCTTGCCCTGGCCCAGGGGAGCGTAGAGCATATCGCCCTTGCCCACCAGCTTCTCCGCGCCGGTGTTGTCCAGGATGATTCTGGACTCCAGAGAGGATGCCACAGCAAAGGCGATGCGGCTGGGAATGTTGGCCTTCATGAGGCCGGTGATCACATCTGCGGAGGGCCGCTGGGTGGCGATCACCAGATGGACGCCGGCGGCGCGGCCCATCTGGGCCACCCGGCAGATGGACTCCTCCACCTCCTTAGCAGCTACCAACATCAGGTCGGCCAACTCATCAATGACCACCACCACGCTGGGCAGCGTCTCCAGGTCCTCACTGGCCCGGGCCAGGCGGTTGAACTCCTCCAGCTTCTTCACACCATGCTCAGAGAAGGTCTTGTACCGCTTCATCATCTCGAACACCGCCCATTGGAGGGCACCAGCGGCCTTTTTGGGATCCGTCACCACCGGGATCAGCAGGTGGGGAATGCCGTTGTAGGGGGCCAGCTCCACCATCTTGGGATCCACCATGATAAAGCGGACCTCATCCGGGGTGGACTTGTACAGCAGCGACACAATCAGGGAGTTGGTGCACACGGACTTGCCGGATCCGGTGGTGCCGGCGATCAGCACGTGGGGCAGACGCTCGATATCCCCCACGATGTTCCGGCCGCCGATATCCCTTCCCAGGGCGAAAGCCACTTTGGACTTGTGCTCTGTGAACTCCCGGGACTCGATCACGTCCCGGATCAGCACCGGCGTCACCTGCTTGTTGGGCACCTCGATGCCCACCACGGAGATCTTGTCCGGAATGGGGGCGATCCGCACGCCGGAGGCCCCCAGGGCCAGGGCGATATCATCCGACAGGTTGGTGATCTTGCTGAGCTTCACGCCCTGGTCCAGCACGAACTCATACCGGGTGACGGAGGGGCCGTGGACCACGTCTCCGGCAGTAGCGTCCACACCGAAGCTGGTGAGGGTCTCCGCCAGGCGGCGGGAGTTGTTCCGCAGCTCTGCGCCGGTCTCGGCATAGTTTTCCTCCCGGCTCTCCTGCAGCAGGGTAATGGGGGGGAACTGATAGGTGTCCGCATCCTCCGTCAGCTTCTGCTCAATCTCCGCGGTCACCGCTGCCGTAGCGGCGGCTACCTCCTGGGCCACGGCCTTCTTCCCCGCCGCCGGGGCAGGCGGGGCGGCAGGCGCCGCGGGGGCGGGCTCCGGAACGGATACCTCTTCCGCCACGGGCGCCGGGGTGGGAGCGGCCTTGGCGCGGGCCGGAGACGGCGCAGGTTCCAGCGCCGCCTGCTCCGCCTCCTTGTCGGAGAGCACCTGGTCCGGCGTCTTCATCTTGTCGGACTTATGCCGGAAGAAGCCGGTAAACCGGCCGGACTCTTCCTCCGGCTGTGCGGGCGGCTTCTCGCCGTCCAGGGGAATGTCGATGGCGGGCCTGCTCTGGCGCTCTCCCCGCCGCTGGGGCGGCTCCGCAGGAGCGATGTGGACGGCGGGCGTAGGCTCCGGCTCCTCCTCGTACTCCGGCCGGTTCCGTACCATCTCCAGAACGGCGGAAGGCGTCACATGCAGGGCCGCCAGCAGCAGAACCGCCAGCAGCAAGCCGAAGAGGAAGAGAGACACCACCTTGGAGACCGCCAGCACCGCCGCCTCCGCCAGCAGGCCGGAAACGGCGCCGCCCGCCTTCAGGGCAAGGCCCGCCGTCCAGAGATTCTTCAAAACGCCCCAGCCGTTCAGCGCATAGTCTCCCCCTGCGAAAATGGTGTGGAACAGCGCTCCTGCCAGCAGCGGCAGCAGCAGGGCGCAGGTGGCCCGCAGGGTGACCGGGCGGCCCCGGTGCAGCAGCAGGATCCCTCCTGCCAGCAGCATGGCAGGGCCGGCCAGCCAGTAGCCGTAGCCGAACAGTCCCTTCAGGAGCTTGGCCAGCAGGTCGATGAGGATCGCCTGCACGCCGCAGTAGCTCACCAGCACACACAGCGCCAGCACCAGCAGTATCACGCCCCCCACCTCCCGGCGGATGGGACGCTTCTGAGGCTGCTTACCCTTGGCCGTGCGTGAGCCGGAGCGGCTGCCGCTCTTTTTCGTTGTCGTCTTCTTCTGCGTTGAGGATGCCATGCTTCTCTCCTTCGAGGTTCCAATCTCCTTTGTTTACCGTCAATGCAGCGCAACGGAGATGCGCCGCAAAATCTTCGGTTTTCCAGAGGCCCTTTCCTGAGCGGCCTGGCCGAACCTGCCCGTTCCAGGGTCTGGCTCCGCCGGACGCCTGATGCCGCTTCCGCCGCGGACGTGCTCTGCGCACCAAAGGCAAGTTACTTCAGCACAAGTGTCAGCGCCAGCACGATCAGGCCCACTGCCCAGCAGTAATACGCGAACCAGCCGAACTTGCCTTTATCGGCGATCATCTTCAGCAGGCGGATACAGATATAGCCCACCACGGCGGCCACCGCCACTCCCACCAGATACACGGGAATGTCCGATACGATGATGGAATTCTCCTGAATGGCGTCCTTCAAGGTCAGGATGTTGGCCCCCAGGACGGCAGGGATGGACAGCAGAAAGGAAAAGCGCACCGCAAACTTCCGGTCAAAGCCCACAAAGCAGCCGGCGGTGATAGTGGTGCCGGAGCGGGAGATGCCGGGGCAGGTAGCGATGGCCTGGGCAATGCCCACCAGCAGCACATCCAGCAGCTTGGCGCTCCGCTCCGTCTTGCGTCCTTTTTTTACCCGGTCGCTGGCGAACAGCAGAAAGCCCGTCACGATCAGAGCCCCCGCCACGAAATAGATATTGCCGGACAGGCCCTCCACCAGATCCTTCACCGGCAGCACCACAAACAGGGGCAGCGTGCCCACGATAATCAGCAGGATCATCCGCCGTGCCGGCGGGATGGGGTTGGGTGTGGTGCCGCGAACCAGATCGCGGACGCCGTCGATCAGCTCCACGATCATGTCCCGGATATCCTGCCAGTAGGCCGCGAACACTGCCACCAGGGTTCCCAGGTGCAGCAGCACGTCAAAAAAGTCCGGCGTCGCCGGAACGCCCGCCTGGCCCAGGAAGTGCTCCGCAATGGCCAGATGGCCGGAGCTGGAGATGGGCAGGAACTCCGCCAGGCCCTGGATCAGGCCCAGCAGGATGGATGACAGCAAAGACAATGGATTCAATCCCCCAGTCATTTAAAATCGCACATACATGCTTGAGTATATCACGGCCAGGCTGAAAATTCCAGTCATATTTCCGCATAGCCCGGAGAAAAGCAAAAAACAGACCGGCCGTTCAGGACCGGTCTGCTCATTTGTATGCAGCGGCCGAAGGCGGTTCACGTCTCCTCCAGCGTCTCCAGCGCGGCCTTGGCCGCCGCCTGTTCGGCCTCTTTCTTGCTGTGGCCGGAACCGGCGCCGATGGGCAGTCCGTTGAGCTGCACCTCCGCCTGGAAGGTCTTGTCGTGGTCCGGCCCCGCCTCGCCGGTCATGTGGTAGGTGAGCACCTGATCCGCCTGGCGCTGGACCAGTTCCTGCAGAGCCGTCTTGTAGTCCCGGCGGCGCTCCTCCACTACCTCTTCCTTCTCTGCGTCCAGCAGGCAGCGGTGGATCAGGGCGGAGGCCGCCTCGATCCCCCCGTCCAGGTACACAGCAGCAAACACCGCCTCCGTGGCGTCTGCCAGGATGGAGATCCGCTCCCGGCCACCGCCAGCCTCCTCGCCCCGGCCCAGCTTCAGATACTGGCCCAGGCCCAGCTTCTGCGCCACTTCATACAGGCTCTGCTCACACACCAGGGCCGCCCGGATGCGGGTCAGGTCCCCCTCCGGAAGGTCCGGGTGCTGGCAGAAGAGAAACTCCGCTGTCACAAAGCCCAGCACGGAGTCCCCCAGGAACTCCAGCCGCTCATTGCTGCGCAGCCCACCGGCCCGGTGCTCGTTGGCGTAGGAGCTGTGGTTCAGCGCCTCCTCGAGAAGAGCCTGGTTGCGGAAGGTGTAATTCAGTTTTTTCTCCAGATCCCGCATATCGTCCACTCCCAAAAGGAAGCCCCGCTCTGCGCGGGGCGTTCCTGCAAGTTATCCGTTCAGCTTGCCTGCCACGTAATTCACCGCGTCGCCCACGGTCTTGATGGCCTTGACCTCGTCCTCCGCCGTCTGTCCCAGCTCGAACTCCTCCTCCATGGCCATCACCAACTCCACCAGGTCCACAGAGTCGGCGCCCAGGTCGTCTTCAAAGGAGGTCTCCAGCGTCACCTCGTCCAGCTCCATACCAAACTGCTCGGACACCAAATCCTTCATGGTCTGAAAAATTTCCTCATTCGACATGTCGTTCACCCCTCAAGGAAAAATGGTTCTGTGCCTTGCTGGGGTAATCATACGGCAATCTCTACGGCGGTGTCAATAGGAAATCAATTTTTTTCCATGCCGGGCTGGACCCGCATGTGTTCGATGTTGGCCTGAATGTCCGCGATGAAACCGCTTTCCGCATACTCCTTGGCCCGCAGCACCGCATTTTCGATGGCCCTGGCGTTGGAACCGCCATGGGCCTTGATCACCGGCTTTTGGATCCCCAGGAAGGGTGTGCCGCCCACCTCGCTGGGATCCAGCAGCTTTTTCATCTGCCCCAGATCCCCTTTCACCAGACCGGCGGCCAGCTTGGTCTTGGTGCTGGAGAGGAACATCTCCTTCAGGGACTTGAGCAGGAACTTGCCTACGCCCTCCATGGTTTTCAGCATCACATTGCCGGTGAAGCCGTCGGTAACGATCACATCGGCGGTGCCCATCATGGCCTCGTTGGCCTCCACATTGCCGATGAAGTGGATGCGGCCGGCCTCCCCAGCCTCTTTCAGCAGGGCGTAGGTCTCATGGCGCAGGGTGTCGCCCTTCTCCTCCTCCGCACCGATGTTCAGAAGGCCCACCCGGGGCTTTTCGATGCCCATGACCCGCTGGGCGTAGTAGCTGCCCAGGTACGCAAACTGGAGCAGGTACTCCGGCGTGCACTCGGCGTTGGCGCCGCAGTCGCAGAGGACCGCCCGTCCCCCGGCGGTGGGAATCTGGGGCCCCATGGCGGCCCGGCGGATGCCCCGAATGCGCTTGACCACCAGCGTGGCCCCGGAGAGCAGCGCCCCGGTGGACCCGGCGGAGACAAAGGCGTCTCCCGCGCCGTCCTTCAGCAGGTTCAATCCCACGGTCAGGGAGGAGTCTGGCTTCTGCTTGAAGGCCATGGCGGGGTCATCCGCGATCTCCACCACCTCTTTGGCGTCCTTGATCTCCACCCCTGCGGGCAGACTCTTCTGGCCGCAGGCCTCCACGGCCTTCAGCACCTCCGCCGTCCGGCCCACCAGAATGATCTCCACCCCATGGTTCCGGTTGGCGTCCAGCGCACCCCGGACGATTTCCAGCGGCGCGTTGTCTCCGCCCATTGCGTCTACGATGATCTTCATGCTTCCCGCACCTCCTGCTTGATTTGGTCGATGATGGCCAGTGAACGGGCCGACAGCTCCGCGTTCTTATTCCGCTTCCCCTTCACCCGATGGTCCAGGGGCGGCATGATGCCGAAGTTGATATTCATGGGCTGGAACATCGTGACGGAGGGATTGGACACATACAGCCCCAGAGCGCCGATGGCGGTCTCCCGGGGGAAATCGACGGGCGGCCTGCCGGTCAGGCGCCGGGCGGTCTCCACCCCCACCAGAAAGCCGGAGGCGGCGGACTCCACATATCCCTCCACGCCGGTCATCTGGCCGGCAAAGGAGAGCCGGGGCTCCGCTTTCAGCCGGTAGTACCGGTCCAGCAGCCGGGGAGAGTTCAAAAAGGTATTCCGGTGCATGACGCCGTAGCGCAAAAACTCCGCATCGTGGAGGGCGGGGATCATGGAGAACACCCGCCGCTGCTCCGGGAATTTCAGGTGGGTCTGGAAGCCCACCAAGTTGTACACCGTGCCGTCGGCGTTGTCTCGCCGCAGCTGCACCACGGCGTAGGGCTCCTTTCCCGTGCGGGGATCCTTCAGCCCCCGGGGCTTCAGGGGGCCGTAGCAGAGGGTATCGTGGCCCCGGCGGGCCATGACCTCCACGGGCATACAGCCCTCAAATACCATCTTGTCCTCAAAGCCGTGGACCGGGGCCTCCTGGGCCGTGGTCAGCTCCTTCCAGAAGGCGTCGTACTCCTCCTCGGTCATGGGGCAGTTGACATAGTCCGCCGTTCCCCGGTCATACCGGGAGCCGAACCAAGCCTTGTCCATGTCCACGCTCTCGGCGGTGACCAGGGGGGCCGCCGCGTCGTAGAAGTGGAGGGCGGTGTCCGCCCCCAACAGGGACTGGAGCCGCTCCGCCAGGGCGTCGGAGGTCAGGGGGCCGGAGGCGATGACCACCTCCCCCTCCGGGATCTCGGTCACCTCGCCGGGCACCACGGTGATATGGGGGTGGCTGCGGATCTGCTCCGTCACCATGCGGGCGAAGCCGTGGCGGTCCACCGCCAATGCGCCGCCGGCCTCCACCCGGGTGGCGTCGGCGCACTGGAGGATCAGGGAGCCCAGCCGCCGCAGCTCCTCTTTCAAAAGGCCCACAGCGTTTTCCAGCTGGTCGCTCCGCAGGGAGTTGGAGCAGCACAGCTCCGCGAAGTATTCTGTCTCATGGGCGGGGGTCTTTTTTTCCGGCTTCATCTCCCGGAGGGTGACGTCGATACCCCGCTGGGCCAGCTGCCAGGCAGCCTCCGAGCCGGCCAGGCCGGCGCCGATAACTGTTACATTCATAGTTTGGATCCTTTATCTATCGTTGGTTGATGGTGCGTCCCATGGGACGGGGAATCTGGCTCCCGCCAGGGGGCCGTTTCCACGGGGGATGCGCCCCCCATTCTCTTTTTGTTCTTGACAAAAAGAGAATACGCCGCGCCCGGTGGAAGAGAAAAAATCGCTTTTGGTCGCAACTTTGCACATTCGTGCAAAGTTGCTGTACGGAGGTCGGCGTGAGATGGTGCCTGCGGGTTTGCGAGGGCTTCCCGACGGGCGCGGCGGAGTACGGTGCAGACTTGAACACTGACTCCCGCGGCGCGGTTCCGACAAAAATCGGGGTGCAAGGACGCATTTGACGAGATTCTCTTTCCGCGCGTTCCGCTTCGCTACGCGCTGCCCCGGCGGTCGTGGGGGCTTGCACCAGCTCCCGTCAACCGCCAAGCCAGCGGCAGCGAAAAGAGAAGCACCTCAATGCGATGACCACCCCGACGATCTCCGCACCATCCGCCACGGGACGGCAGTTACAAACTTGCAGAAGGGAAAAGCGTGCCCGAAGGCAGGCCAAAATCGGCGCTTG
>NZ_KI271768.1:51770-51985 GCF_000469445.2 Oscillibacter sp. KLE 1745
CCGTGCACGGTCCAAAAGAAAAGAACGCTTTTGGTCGCAACTTTGCACCTCTGGTGCAAAGTTGCTGTACGGGGGTCGGCATGAGATGGTGCCTGCGGGTCTGCGATGGCTCCCCGACGGGCGCGGCGGGGTGCGGTACAGGCTTGATGGCGGATTCCCGCGGCGCGGGTGCGTCTTGGGTCGGGGTGCAAGGACGCATTTGACCAGCTCCTCTT
>NZ_KI271768.1:52085-52424 GCF_000469445.2 Oscillibacter sp. KLE 1745
CTTTCCGCGCGTTCCGCTTCGCTACGCGCTACCCGGGTGGTCGTAGGGGTTTATGCTTTCGGGCGGATGCCCACATCCGCCCGTTGCACCAGTTCCCGCGCGGGACGGCCAGCGGCAGCGAAAAGAGAAGCAGAGACAATGCGATAACCACCCCGACGACCTCCGCACCATCCGCCACGGGACGGCAGTCCCAGAAATCGCAGAAGATGATAGCGTGCCCGAAGGCAGGCCAAAATCGGCGCTTGCACCGATCCGCCGACCCCCGTCGCGCGGAGGCACGAACGCGCCGGAGCGCGTCTAAGCGGTCTTTTCTTTTGGACCGTGCACGGCCCGTTTTCT
>NZ_KI271768.1:52524-73256 GCF_000469445.2 Oscillibacter sp. KLE 1745
AATGGGGGGTGCATCCCGCTGGACCAGCCCCCTGTGGGAGCAGAATCCCCCGTGGCCGCCGGACGGCGGCCCATCCCATGTTACCCCCGCACGTCGCTCCGCCCCAGCAGATAATCTGTGGTCACGTCGAAGTAATCCGCCAGGGCCACCAGTCCCTCGTAATCCGGCCGGCGAGAGCCGCCCTCATAGTTCTGGTAAGACCTCAGCTTGATACCGAGGAAATCGGCCATCTTTGACTGGGTCACTTTCTTTTCTCTCCGCAGTTCGCGCAGTCTCTCCGCAAATTTTATCATAAAAACTCTCAAATCCCTTGACACGCACAATATGGGTGTATATAATGATATGTACAAAACGGGTGCTATGGTGATCGCTATGTCGGATGCAATGGAAATTTTATATGCCTATGCCAAGGAGGAGCTCCTCCCCTCCTATCTCCCCTCCCCGGAGTACCGGGAAGTCTCCCGCCTGACCGCCCGCCTGTCCCTGCGGCTCCGGGACCTGCTTCCGGACGACGACTGGAACACCGTCGAAAAATACGAGGATGCGGCGGCGCAGCTCCACAGCATGGAGCTGGAGGCCGCGTTCCAGGCCGCCTTCTCTCTGGCAAGGGAGCTGCCTTAGCTCTCCCACTTCTCCAGCAGCTGCCGCAGCTGGTCCGCGAACCGGGCCAGGGACTTGTTGTCCCGCCCGCGGCTGCGCTTGATGCTCTCCATAAGCATGTTGCCCACGGCCACCAGCCGCTCGTAGGCCGCGCTGGCCCGCATACCGCCGGTGGTCCTGGCCTTCCGCTCAGGCAGGTAGCCGGGCTCGGTCACCTTGTCGGCGATCAGGTCGTACACCTCCGTGTACTGGGGCGCGTGGGCGGTGAAGCCCAGGCCCTGGATGGTCTTGGCGAAGAAGGGCGCCACCTCCCGGTCCCCGTGGACCACGAACACGTGCTGGGGCTTGGGGGCCTGGATGGCCTGGATCCAGGAGAGCAGGTGGTTCCGGTCCGCGTGGGAGGAGAGACCCTGGAAGTTCACGATCTGCGCATGGACGGCGATCTCCTCGCCGAAGAGCTTCACGCTCTTCACACCCTCCAGCAGGGTGCGGCCCAGGGTGCCCTCCCCCTGGTAGCCCACGAACACCACGGTGCACTCCGGCCGCCAGAGGTTGTGCTTCAGGTGGTGGCGGATGCGGCCCGCGTCGCACATGCCGGAGGCGGAGATGATGACCTTGGGGGTGGGGTCCATGTTCAGCATCTTGGACTCCTCGCTGGTCTCCGTCATGCGCAGGTTGGTGAAGTTGAACATGTGGGTGCCGTCCTGCACCAGCTCCAGCGCCGCCTCATCCAGATAGCCCCGCAGGTCGCCGGTGAAGATGGTGGTGGCCTTCTTGGCCAGGGGGGAGTCGATGTACACGGGGAAGTCCGGGTCGCTCTTCACCATCCCCTTGTCCTTGATCTCCCGGATGAAGTACAGCAGCTCCTGGGTGCGGCCCACGGCGAAGGAGGGGATCACCACGTTGCCGCCCTTGGCGATGGTCTCGTCGATGATCTTCGCCAGATCGTCGGTGTAGCTCCACACCTCCGTGTGGTTGCGGTCGCCGTAGGTGGACTCCATCACCACGTAGTCCGCGCCGGTGAGGTAGGTGGGGTCCCGGATGATGGGCTGGTCCACATTGCCGATGTCGCCGGAAAAGACGATCTGTTTGGTGATGCCGCCCTCCGTGGCGGTGACGAGGATGGAGGCGGAGCCCAGCAGATGGCCCGCGTCCACGAACTCCACCCGGACGCCCTCGCACAGGTCCAGGGGCTGGTTGTACTCGCAGGTGGTCATGTACTGGCTCACCCGCTGGGCGTCCTCGATGGTGTAAAGGGGCTCCACCCGGGGGGCGCCGGACCGCTCCGCCTTGCGGTTCTTCCACTCCGCGTCGGACTCCTGGATGTGGGCGGAGTCCTGGAGCATGATGTCCATGAGATCCGCCGTCAGCCGGGTGGCGACGATCCGGCCCTGGAAGCCCTGCTTCACCAGCATGGGGATCCGGCCGGTGTGGTCGATGTGGGCGTGGGTCACCAGGACGAAGTCGATGTCGTTCGCGGCAAAGGGAAAAGCGTCGTTGGACACCTCGTCCCGCCCCTGCTGCAATCCGCAGTCCACCAGGATGCGCCTGCCGTTGACCTCCAGACAGTGGCAGCTGCCGGTGACGCACTGGTCGGCGCCGTAAAAGCTGAGCTTCATGGGGGAACCTCCTTTTTTGCTCCTCCCCGCCGCGGCGGCGGGTGGGGCTTTTTTGTCAGTTTAACACAAAGGAGCGGGCGGGGCAAGGGGCGGCGGGGATTCCGGCGGATTTTGTAACCACTTTTGCCTTGCTTTCCCCCGCGCGGACCGGTATGCTGGGATAAAAGGAGGTGGCCGGGATGGCAGAGCGGAAGACGCTGCTGATCCCCTCCCTGCTGGACGATTGGTTCCCCCTGCTGCAGTACGCCTTTACGTCGGAGGAATGGGAGCCGGTGCTGCTGACGGAGGACGATCCCCATCTGGCGGAGCTGGGGCTGAAATATTTCCACAATGAGCTGTGCTATCCGGTGTTCCTGGTGGCGGGGCAGGTGCTGTCCGCCCTGCGGTCCGGGCGGTACGACCCGGCCCGGTGCGGGGTGCTGTTCGGCCAGGCGGGGGACGAGTGCCGGGGCTCCTGCGGCATCCGCCTGCTGCGGCGGGTGCTGGACCGGCTGGGCTACGGCCGGGTGGAGACCCTGAGTCTCAATGTCCGGGGCATCGACCGGGGCACCGGGCTGCCCATCACCGCCGCCATGGTCCGCCGCTGTCTGGCCGCTGCCGTGTGGGGGGACACGCTGGCCCTGCTGCGGAACCAGACCCGGCCATACGAGGCAGTCCCCGGCACGGCGGAGGCACTCTGGCGCCGCTGGACGGAGGACCTGGGACAGGATCTGGCGGGGAATCGAGGACTCACCCGCCGGGAGATCCTGCGCCGCTGCCGGGAGATGGCGGCCGAATTCCGGGCGGTGGAGCGGGTGCCCCGTGAAGTCCAGAAGGTGGCTATCGTGGGGGAGATCTACACGAAATACTGCCACCTGGGCAACTGGAATTTGGAGCGGTATCTGGCGGCGGAGCACTGCGAGATCGGCGTGGGCGGCATCACCTGGTACGCCCTGTACTACATGGACGGCCACGCCCTGAAAGGCTCCGCCCCTGCCCGGCGGGTGTATCGGCTGCTGGCGTCGTACCTGGCGGAGATCCAGCGGGATATGCTGTCGATTTTGAATCAGGCGGGCTATCATGCCCTGCCGCCGCTGCCGGAGCTGAAGCGGCAGGCGGAGGGGTATGCTCCCCTGCGGGTGACGGTGGCGGATGGGTGGCTGATCGCTGCCGAGGCCGTGGGCTGGGCCCGGCTGGGATACCGAAAAATTCTCTGCGTCCAGCCCTTCGCCTGCCTGCCGGGCCACATCTTCGGCAAGGGGCAGTACGCCGCCCTCCAGCGCAAGCTGCCGGGCGCCCGGCTGGTAAGCGTGGACTACGACGCCTCCACCGGCGAGGGCACGGTCCTCAGCCGCATCCGGATGCTGCTGGACGAGGAGCTGGATCCGGAGCTCCTATGACTGGGCAATCGATTGCCCGGTCGGGAAGCGTTTGTTTCTTTTCGCTGATTTCCCCGCCGCGTCCTGTCGAAAAATCATGGCTTCTGCCGGACATGGGCCGCTATTTATGAACTTTTTTTACAAAAGTTGTTTTTTCTTTGCATTCCACCTGCGATTGTGGTATGCTATTTCTGCTTTTTCGTGGGGACTGCCCCACCTTTTATAAATAATATGGATCAACGGGCCTTTCTCCAGCGCTCCGCCATTCCGGCGAGCCGGAGGGACCGGCCCGGAAAGGAAGTATCACAATCATGGGTCTGATGAAAAAGATTTTTGGCGATTACAGCTCCCGGGAGCTGAAATCCATCTACCCCATCGTGGACAAGATCGAGTCCATGGCCGACGAATACAAGGCCATGAGCGACGAGGCCCTGCGGGCCAAGACCACGGAGTTCAAGGAGCGCCTGCAGAATGGCGAGACCCTGGACGATATCCTGCCGGAGGCTTTTGCCACCGTGCGGGAGGCCGCGGACCGGGTGCTGGGCATGCGGCCCTACCGGGTGCAGCTGGTGGGCGGCATCGTGCTGCACCAGGGCCGGATCGCCGAGATGAAGACCGGCGAGGGCAAGACCCTGGTAGCCACTCTGCCCGCCTATCTGAACGCCCTGACCGGCCGGGGCGTCCACATCGTCACGGTGAACGACTACCTGGCCAAGCGCGACAGTGAGTGGATGGGCAAGGTCCACCGCTTCCTGGGCCTGAAGGTGGGCCTGATCGTCCACGGCCTGACCACCAAGGAGCGGCAGGCCGCTTACGCCGCGGACATCACCTATGGCACCAACAACGAGATGGGCTTCGACTATCTGCGGGACAACATGTGCATCTACTCCACGGAGCTGGTGCAGCGGGGTCATGCCTTCGCCATCGTGGACGAGGTGGACTCCATCCTGATCGACGAGGCCCGGACACCCCTCATCATCTCCGGCCAGGGGGAGAAGTCCACCCAGCTCTATGACATGGCAGAGATGTTCGTCTCCCGCCTGAAGAAGCAGGCGGTCGTCCAGGTGGACAACAAGGAGGAAGAGGATCCCGCCGAGGCGGACGCGGACTACATCGTGGATGAGAAGGCCAAGACCGCCATGCTCACCGCCCGGGGCATCGCCAAGGCGGAGGAGTTCTTCCACGTGGAGAATCTGTCCGACCCGGAGAACGCTACCCTCTCCCACCACATCAACCAGGCCATCAAGGCCCACGGCGTGATGAAGCGGGACATCGACTATGTGGTGAAGGACGGCGAGGTTATCATCGTGGACGAGTTCACCGGCCGTCTGATGTTCGGCCGGCGCTACTCCAACGGCCTGCACCAGGCCATCGAGGCTAAGGAGCACGTCACCGTGGCCAGCGAGAACAAGACCTTGGCCACCATCACCTTCCAGAACTACTTCCGCCTGTACGACAAGCTGTCCGGCATGACCGGCACCGCCATGACGGAGCAGGAGGAGTTCGGCACCATCTACGAGCTGGACATTGTGGAGATCCCCACCAACCGGCCCAACCAGCGCCACGACCACCACGACGTGGTGTACAAGACCGAGGCAGGCAAGTACCGAGCGGTCATCCAGCAGATCAAGGACTGCCACGCCAAGGGCCAGCCCGTGCTGGTGGGTACCGTGTCCATTGAGAAGAACGAGCTGCTCAGCGGCCTGCTGGCCCGGGAGGGCATCCAGCACAACCTGCTGAACGCCAAGAACCATGAGAAGGAAGCGGAGATCGTGGCCCAGGCGGGCAAGTTCGGCGCCGTCACCGTGGCCACCAACATGGCCGGCCGCGGCACCGATATCATGCTGGGCGGCAACGCCGAGTACCTGGCCCGGGCAGACCTGGTGAAGGCCGGCTACTCCGATGAGGTCATTGCCGACGCCACCGGCTACGCCGAAACAGACAACGAGGAGATTCTGGCCGCCCGGAAGCTGTTTGCCGAGAAGATGGCCCAGCACAAGGCGGTGATCGCGGAGGAGGCGGAGAAGGTCCGCGCCGCCGGCGGCCTCTTCATCATCGGCACAGAGCGCCACGAATCCCGCCGGATCGACAACCAGCTCCGCGGCCGCGCCGGCCGCCAGGGCGACCCCGGCGAGACCCGGTTCTATATCTCCCTGGAGGACGACCTGATGCGCCTCTTCGGCGGCGAGCGGATCCAGAACATGATGGAGAAGTTCGACCTGGACGAGGACACCCCCATCGAGAACAAGATGCTGACCAAGGCCATCGAGAACGCCCAGACCACCGTGGAGTCCCGGAACTTCCAGTCCCGCAAGTCCGTGCTGGAGTACGACGACGTCATGAACAAGCAGCGGGAGATCATCTACCAGCAGCGCCGAGAGGTTCTGGACGGCAAGGACCTGAAGGACACCATCCTGTCCATGACCCGCAACGCCATCGCCGACCACGTGGCTATGGCCTTCGGCGAGGCCCAGGCCCTGGACGCCGCCGGCTGCCGGGAGATGCTGCGCGGCCTGGAGGGGCTGTACTTCCCCAAGGACACCTTCCAGTTCACGGAGGACGACGCCGCCGACAAGACCCAGCAGGACTTCACCGACCTCTTCCTGGAGGCCGCAGAGAAGACCTATGAGGCCAAGGAGGCGGAGATCGGTACGCCCCTCATGCGGGAGCTGGAGCGGGTCATCATGCTGCGCGTGGTGGACGAGTACTGGATGGACCACATCGACGCCATGGACGACCTGAAGCAGGGCATCCGCCTGCGGGCCTATGCCAACACCGACCCGGTCATCGCCTACAAGCAGGAGTCCCTGACCATGTTCGAAGAGATGGTCTCCGCCATCCAGACCGAGACGGTCCGCCGCATGTTCTCCGTCCGGCTGAAGAAGGACGAGGAGGTCAAGCGGGAGCGGGTGGCCAAGGGCATGGTGGAAAACGTGGGCGGCGACGGCACCGCCCCCAAGAAGCAGCCTGTCAAGGTCAACAAGATCGGCCGCAACGACCCCTGCCCCTGTGGCAGCGGCCTGAAGTGGAAGAAGTGCACCTGCAAGGAGTACCACGACAATTAAAGAGGGGACTGCGTCCCCCCTTTAGATTCCCCCTCCCCAGTGACATCGGTCACTGGGGACGCCGCCCAAGGCGGCTGGGTCAAGGGATTTTCGCCACGTACACGCCGCGGCGAAAATGATTGGAATTTCTTGATCTGCCTTCGGCAGATCAACTGGGGAAACCCGGATGGGTTTCCCCTAGCCCCTTTCCTTTTGAGTGTAAGCTCTTCACTCTCCACTCTTAACTCTTCACTCTATCTTTGATCTCTAATCTCTTCCGCTCCCTGTTCTCTCCTGCCGGAGGGCAGGGGGCGGTCTTTTCACAGAAAGGAGCGTACCATGAAAGACAGCGATGGAATGTTGGCACTTTTGCAGGACATCAAGGAGCTCCTGTGGGGAATTGCGCTGCTGTCGGCAGGCGGGTTTCTCTGCTTGATCGGCATTGTGATTGGTGACTGGGGCATCGCACTTCTTGCGGTGGGGATTTTTGTATTTCTTGCCGGGGCACTTTGTGCCTATCACGGGTTCAACCACCACGAGGTCGTGGAACATCAGAACTGAACGGAGGTCGCTATGGCATTTGTCACCCATGAGCAAAACGAACTGGTCTGGCTCGCCTCCCCCCTGCTGGGCGGGGTGCGCCACGGATTCTCCACCCGGCGGGGCGGGGTGTCTCCGGCGCCGTGGGATACCCTGAACCTGGGCCCCGGACGCGGGGACGCGCCGGAGAACGTGGAGGAGAACTACCGCCGCTTTTTCGCCGCCCTGGATATGGACTCGGCGTACCCCGTCCTCTCCCGGCAGGTCCACCGGGATGATGTGCGGCTCTGCACCGCCGCCGACGCCGGGAAGGGTCTGATCCGGGACCGGGACTACGACGCCGACGCCCTCATCACCGCTGAAAAAGGACTGCCCCTGGTGGTGTTCTCCGCCGACTGCGGCATCCTTCTGCTCCATGACCCGGACGCCGGGTGCGTGGGAGCGGTCCACGCCGGATGGCGGGGCTGTGCCGCTGGAATCGTGGAGAAGACCGTCCGGGAGATGGTCCGCCTGCTGGGCGCCAGACCGGAACGCATCCTGGCTGCCGTGGGGCCCTGCATTGGGAAATGCTGCTTTGAGACCGACGGCGACGTACCGGAGGCCATGCGGGCCTCTGCCCTGGGGCCGGAGGCGGAGCCGTATCTGGAGCGTCGAGGGCCCAAATACCATGTAGATTTGGCGGGTCTGAACCGTCAGTGGCTGCTCCACGCCGGTGTCGCGCCGGAGCATATCGACATCTGCGGCCTGTGTACCGCCTGCCGCCCCGACCTCTTCTGGTCCCACCGGAAGATGGGCGAGGCCCGGGGCGCACAGGTGGCCGTGATCTGCCTTTGAAACACTCTTTGCCGGAGGGCCTGTGCCATGACCAAGACCAAGCGCATCCAGATCCTGTGCCTGCTGGGGGCAGTGACCCTGCTGCTGTCCGGCTGCTGGACGGAAGCCCCCGTGGAGTCCGCCAACGGCCTGCTGGGGGACCAGGAGCCCGCCGACCAGCAGGAGGAGGTGATCCTCCCTGCGGCGTTCACCCTTCCCTATGACCCGGACCAGACGCTGGACCCGGTGACCTGTGCCGACGGTATGCAGCAGGTGGCGGGCTCCCTCATCTACGAGGGACTCTTCCGCCTGGACCGCCAGCTGGAACCCCAGCCGTGGCTGTGCCAGAGCTACACCTATGACGCCGCCTCCCTCACCTACACGTTCACCCTCCGCAGCGGCGTCACCTTTTCCGACGGGTCCCCCCTGACGGCGGCGGACGCGGCGGCCACCCTGCGGCGGGCCAAGAGTTCCCAGCGGTACAGCGCCCGGCTGGCCCATGTAGCCGCTGTCTCCGCCGGGGACGGGGTGGTAATCGTAACCCTGTCCCGCCCGGACTCCAGCCTCCCGGCCCTGCTGGACATCCCCATCGTCAAGTCCGGAACTGAGGAAAGCCTCACCCCTGTGGGCACCGGCCCCTACTATTTCACCACCGATGAAGCGGGTGCCTGTCTGGCGTCCCACAGCGGCTGGTGGCGGGGAGAGTCCCGCCCCGCGGAGCGGATCGCCCTCTCCGCCGCCAGGGACCGGGAGGCCATACTGTACCAGTTCTCCTCCCACGAGGTGCAGTTGATTACTGCCGACCTGATCGGCACGGAGCCCATCACCGCCACCGGCAACATCAGCTATGAGGATGCGGATACCACAGTGCTCCAGTTCCTGGGCTTCAACACCGCCCGCGCCCCCTTTCAGGACAGCGCCGCCCGCCGGGCCCTGGGCCTGGGCATCAACCGGGAGACGCTGGTGAGCGCCGTGCTGTCCGGACACGCCCGGGCGGCCCAGTTCCCGGTCTCCCCTGTCTCCCCGCTCTACCCGGCGGAGCTGGAGTCCCTATACTCCTATGACGATTTCGCCGCAGCGATGGAGGCAGCGGGACTGAACACCGGCCGGACCCGCACAGTGACCCTGCTGGTGAATCAGGAGAACACTTTCAAGGTCTCCGCTGCGGAGCATATCGCCCAGGCCCTGTCGGATTTCGACCTTCAGATCCAAGTGGAGGCCCTGCCCTGGGAGGAGTATGCCGCCGCCCTGGCCGCCGGGAACTTCGACCTGTACTATGGCGAAGTGCGGCTGCCTGCGAATTGGGACCTTTCCGCCCTGGTGGGCACCGGCGGCAGTCTGAACTACGGCGGCTGGGCGGATCCCCAGACGGAGCAGCTCCTGGCCGCCTGCGCCGCAGCGGAGGACCGGGCCGCAGCTCTGTCGGACCTGTGTGCCTATCTTCAGCAGCAAGCGCCTATTCTGCCCTTGTGCTTTAAGTCCTCCTCCGTCCTGTACCAGACCGGGGCCGTATCCGGCCTGACCCCTACGGCGGCAGAGCCCTTCTACGATCTGCCCTCCTGCCAGATCCACCTGCGGCAGCCGTAAATCCGCGCTGTCTCCACGCGCCGCGCCCGGACCGGGATTCCCGGTCCGGGCGCGTTTTGTGTTTCCTTCCCGCCGGGGGAAACGCGGTCCCAGCTGCACGGCAGCGGGCATCCTAAGTCATGGGATAACTGCTGCCAATGGAAGATTTCCCCGGAAGGGCCGTTCCAGAGCAGCCTGCGGGCAACGGCCCTTTTCGTCCGGCGTGGTCAGGGGACCGGGCATCCGGGGCCTGCGGGGTAATCGCCGTCCTGCAAGATGGTGTGCTTACGATCTTCATAACCGCTGATGTGTCGGTCATATTCTTTTGCCAAAAGAAATGCCCCCGCCATTGAATGGGATATGTCTCGTTGCGTGTATCAAACAAGGCGCTGTGGGATGGTGGGCCAAAGTACCTTTGTTTGATGGCGGGCGCGCAGTCAGCTTTGTCGGAGCTGTCAACGCATTCCTCCATTTTTTGTCGATTTCGCCAAAGCTCCTGGGGACGGCGGAACGATTTTAGGCGGTCCCACAAATTTTCCGTCTGTGGGGATTCCGGGCCCCCAAGTGTCTTGACAACACCGCCTTAGAGTTCGTATAATAATAGCACTGAGAGCAAAGGCGCCCTTTGGCGGTATCTTTTGCTCTTTTTTCTTTTTAAAATTTTTCGCGGAGGGGCGCTCCGCGTCCATACACGGTCACCATCGGAAAGGAGTCAGGCTCATGCGTCACTACACCAAGGAGGACATCATCCGGCTGGTCCGGGAGGAGGATGCCCAGTTCATCCGTATGCAGTTCACAGACATTTTCGGCCAGCTGAAAAACGTAGCCATCACCGCCTCTCAGATCGGGCGGGCGCTGGACAACCAGATTATGATGGATGGCAGCTCCATCGCGGGATTCGTCCGCATTGAAGAATCAGACCAGTATCTCTGGCCGGACCTGGACACCTTTGCCATCCTGCCCTGGCGGCCCCAGTACGGCAAGGTGGCCCGGCTGATCTGCGACGTCCACAACCCCGATGGTACCGCCTTCGCCGGTGATCCCCGAGGTGTGCTGAAGCGGGTGCTCCGCCGTGCCGACGCCCTGGGCTTCACCTGCAATGTGGGAGCGGAACTGGAGTTCTTTCTGTTCCAGACCGATGAAGACGGTCAGCCCACCATCCGGACTTCCGACGAGGCCAGCTATTTTGACCTGGGCCCTCTGGACCATGGGGAGGGGACCCGCCGGGAGATCTGCCTGAATCTGGAGCAGATGGGCGTGGCGGTGGAGGCCAGCCACCACGAGGTGGCAGCCGGCCAGCACGAGATCGACCTCCAGTACACCGACGCCCTGCGGGCTGCGGACAACATCATGACCTTCAAGCTGGCGGTGAAGACTCTGGCCCAGAAGAACGGCCTCCACGCCACCTTCATGCCCAAGCCCGTCAGCGGCGCCGCCGGCAGCGGCATGCACGTAAATATGTCCCTGTTTCGGGATGGGAAAAATGCCTTCTATGACGAGGCGGATCCCCGGCACCTGTCCCCGCTGGCCTATCAGTTCATCGCGGGACTGCTGGGACACGTACGGGGATGCTGTGCCGTCACCAATCCACTGGTGAACAGCTACAAGCGGCTGGTGCCCGGCTACGAAGCCCCCTGCCATCTGGCCTGGTCCACCGGCAACCGCTCCGCCTTGGTCCGCATTCCAACACCGCGGGGAAACAGCACCCGGGTGGAGCTGCGGAGCCCTGATCCCGCCTGCAACCCCTATCTGGCCCTGGCGGCGTGCCTTGCCGCGGGACTGGACGGGATCGAGCAGCAGATGACGCCCCCCGCCCCCCTCACCGGCAACCTTTACGAGGTGGGAGACGCCTCCGGCATCCAGCGGCTCCCCGGCTCTCTGGAGGAGGCCGTCCGGGCCCTGGAGGCAGACAGCGTCATTACGGACGCGCTAGGTGCCCACGTGACGGAGCAGTATCTAGCCGGAAAGCGTCGGGAGTGCCGGTCGTACGCCGCCCAGGTGTCCCAGTGGGAGCTGGAACAGTATCTGGTGGCGTACTGACCTGCCGGCCCTTCTGACAGGGCCGCAGAGAGAGGAGGGGGGCAAATTCCATGGACAGGATCATATTGGCGTTTGCCTCTGAGAAAGCCCACGCCCAGATCACCCGCATTCTGGGCTCCGGCGGCCTCGCGCCGTCCATCTCCTGCTTCAGCGGCGCGGAAACCATCCGAGCCGCCCGGAAGCTGGGCGGAGCCGTCGTCATCTGCGGTTTCCGGCTGCGGGACATGACTGCGGAGATGCTGGCCGTGGACCTCACGGGCATCGCCCCGGTGCTGGTCATCTCCTCTCCCGGGAATCTGGAGCTGTGTGGGGACAGGAACCTCATCAAGTTGGCCGTCCCCTCCTCCCGGGCGGAGTTCTTCGCCTCGCTGGATCTGGCCCAGGGAGTCCTTGCAGGCGGCGCCCCGGCTCCCCGGCTTCATATCCAGCGAAGTGCCGAGGAGGAGCGGCTGATCTGCCGGGCCAAGGCGGTGCTGATGGAGGTAAACCTCATGAGCGAGGCGGAGGCCCACCGCTTTCTGCAGAAGTACAGCATGGACACGGGGCTGCGGCTTGCAGAGACCGCCCGGCTGATCCTGGAGCGGTACACAACAGGCTGAAGCCTGACGATGAAACGACAAGGGAGGCAGTCCCAATGAGTGGACCAGCGCAGAACATACACAATATCTATGATCCCCTGTGGGAGCACGACGCCTGCGGCATCGGCGCCGTGGTGAATTTGAAGGGCACGCCGTCCCACGCCACAGTGGACAGTGCCCTGAAGATCGTGGAAAAGCTGGAGCACCGGGCAGGTAAAGACGCCACCGGCGAGACCGGTGACGGCGTGGGGCTGATGATTCAGGTGCCACACAAGCTGATGGTGAAGGCGGCCTCCGCCGAGGGCATCGCCCTGGGCGGCCCCCGGGATTATGGCGTGGGCATGTTCTTCTTCCCCGCAGACGCGCTGAAGCGGGCCCAGGCCCAGAAGATGCTGGAGATCATCGCGTCCAAGGAGGGGCTGGACTTCCTGGGCTGGCGGGATGTGCCCACCCATCCGGAGGTGCTGGGCCGGAAGGCCCTGGACTGTATGCCCTGCATCTGCCAGTGCTTTGTGGCCCGGCCTGTAGACTGCGCCCGTGGCCTGGACTTTGACCGGAAGCTGTATGTGGTCCGCCGGGAGTTCGAGCAATCCAATGTGAACACCTACATTTGCTCCTTCTCCAGCCGGACCATCGTGTACAAGGGCATGTTCCTGGTGGGGCAGCTGCGGAAGTTCTACACGGACCTGACGGAGCCGGATTGTGAGAGCGCCATCGCCCTGGTCCACTCCCGGTTCTCCACCAACACCACCCCCAGCTGGGAGCGGGCCCATCCCAACCGCTACATCCTCCATAACGGTGAAATCAACACCATCCGGGGCAACGTGGACCGGATGCTGGCCAGGGAGGAGACTATGCACTCGGCCGTACTGGAGGCGGACATGGACAAGATCCTGCCGGTGGTAGACCAGAGCGGCTCCGACTCCGCCATGCTGGACAACACCCTGGAATTTCTGATGATGAACGGCATCCCACTGCCCCAGGCGGTGATGATGTGCATCCCGGAACCCTGGGCCAACGACCGGAAAATGAGCCGGGAGAAACGGGACTTCTACCACTACTATGCCACCATGATGGAGCCCTGGGACGGCCCGGCGGCCATCGTGTTCTCCGATGGGGACACGGTGGGCGCGGTGCTGGACCGGAACGGCCTGCGCCCCTGCCGGTGGTATCTCACTACCGACAAGCAGCTGATTCTCTCCTCCGAGGTGGGGGTGCTGGACATCCCACCGGAGAAGATCGTGAAGAAGTCCCGGCTCCAGCCGGGGCGGATGCTGCTGGCAGACCTGACTGCCGGTCGACTGGTGGACGACGCCGAGGTCAAGGAGCGGTACGCCCGCCAGCAGCCCTACGGCGAGTGGCTCGATGCCCACTTGGTATACCTGCGGGATCTTCCCATCCCCAACCGGCGTGTGGAGCGGTCCTCCCAGGAGCGGCGGGACCGGCTGTACAAGGCCTTCGGCTACACCTATGAGGAGGTGAAGGACGCCATCCTCCCCATGGCCCGGGATGGGGCGGAGCCCACCTCCGCCATGGGCGTGGACACACCGCTGGCGGTGCTGTCGGAAAAGCACCAGCCCCTGTTCAGCTACTTCAAGCAGCTCTTCGCCCAGGTGACCAACCCGCCCATGGACGCCATCCGCGAGGAGATCGTCACCGACACCACGGTGTATGTGGGCTCCGGCGGCAATCTGCTGGAGGAAAGAGCGGAGAACTGCACAGTCCTCCAGATCCACAACCCCATCCTCACCTCCGTGGATCTGATGAAGATCCGCTACATGGACCGGCCCGGCTTCCATGTAGAGACCATCTCCCTGCTGTACTACAAGGGCTCTCCCTTGGCCAATGCCCTGGACCGGCTGTTCGTCAACGTGGACCGGGCCTACAAGAATGGCACCAACATCCTGATCCTGTCAGACCGGGGGGTGGACGAGAACCATGTAGCCATCCCCTCCCTGCTGGCGGTGTCCGCCTTGGAGCAGTATCTGGTGCGGACGAAAAAGCGCACCGCAGTCTCCATGATCCTGGAGAGCGCCGAGCCCCGGGACGTCCACCACTTCGCCACCCTCCTGGGCTACGGCGCCCAGGCCATCAACCCCTATCTGGCCCAGGAGTGCGTAGAGGAGCTGGTGACCCTGGGGATGCTGGATAAGGATCCCACTGCGGCCGTCAACGACTACAACAGCGCCATCCTCCACGGCATCGTGAAGATCGCCTCCAAAATGGGCATCTCCACCATCCAGTCCTACCAGTCCGCCCAGATCTTCGAGTGCCTGGGCATCAACCGGGACGTGGTGGACAAGTACTTCACCAACACAGTCAGCCGGGTGGAGGGTATCGGCCTGGCAGAGATCGAGGAGGGCGTGGAGTGGAACCACAGCCAGGCCTTCGATCCCCTGGGCCTGGGCTACGACTCCACGCTGGACTCCACCGGCATCCACAAGCTGCGGTCCGGCCCGGACAAGGAGGACCACATGTACAACCCCCGGACCATCCTGCTGCTGCAGAAGGCCGTCCGGGAGGGCAGCTACGAGACCTTCAAGGAGTATTCCGCCCTGGTGGACGAGCCTGCCAAGCCCCATACCCTGCGGGGGCTGCTGGACTTCCAGTTCGATGAGAGCGGCGGCATCTCCATCGACGAGGTGGAGTCTGTGGCGTCCATTGTCAAGCGATTCAAAACCGGCGCCATGAGCTACGGCTCCATCTCCCAGGAGGCCCACGAGTGCCTGGCCATCGCCATGAACCGCATCGGCGGCAAGTCCAACTCCGGCGAGGGCGGCGAGGACGCGGCGCGCCTGCGCGATGAGCGGTGCTCCGCCATCAAGCAGGTAGCCTCCGGCCGGTTCGGCGTTACCAGCGCCTACCTCACCAGCGCCCAGGAGATCCAGATCAAGATGGCTCAGGGTGCCAAGCCCGGCGAGGGCGGCCATCTGCCCGGGAAAAAGGTCTATCCCTGGATTGCCAGGACCCGGTGCTCCACCCCCGGCGTGACACTGATCTCTCCGCCGCCTCACCACGACATCTACTCTATCGAGGACCTGGCCCAGCTGATCTATGACCTGAAAAACGCCAACCGCCGGGCCCGGATCAGCGTGAAGCTGGTCAGCGAGGCGGGGGTTGGCACCATCGCCGCCGGCGTGGCCAAGGCCGGTGCCCAGGTGGTGCTGATCTCCGGCCATGACGGCGGCACCGGCGCCGCGCCCCGCAGCTCCATCCACGGGGCGGGCCTGCCCTGGGAGCTGGGCGTGGCGGAGGCCCACCAAGCCCTGATCGCCAACGGTCTGCGGAGCCAGGTGGCCCTGGAGGCCGACGGCAAGCTGATGACCGGGCGGGATGTGGCCATCGCCTGTATGCTGGGGGCGGAGGAATTCGGCTTTGCCACCGCGCCCCTGGTGGCCCTAGGCTGCTGCATGATGCGGGTGTGCAACCTGGACACCTGCCCGGCGGGCATTGCCACCCAGAATCCCCAGCTCCGGTCCCGCTTCTCCGGCAAGCCGGAGTACGTGGTGAACTTCATGGAATTCGTGGCCCAGGAGCTGCGGGAGTATATGGCGGCCCTGGGCATCCGCACCGTGGATGAACTGGTGGGCCGCAGTGACCTACTGCGGGTCCGGGAGAAGCTGGTGACCCACCGGGCGGAGACCCTGGACCTCCGCAGCCTGCTGGAAAATCCCTGGAGCGGCGGGCCGTCCCACTTCAATCCCGGAGATGTTTACGACTTCCATCTGGAGCGGACCCTGGATGAGAGCGTGCTGCTGGCCAAACTGGGCAAGACGCTGAAGGGGAAGCGGACTGGCCGGTTGGAGCTCACCGTCTCCTCCACGGACCGGGCCTTCGGCACGCTGTTCGGCGCCGAGATCACCCGGCAGTGCGGGGACTCCCTGCCGGACGACAGCTATGTCATCACCTGCCATGGCGGCGGAGGCCAGTCCTTCGGCGCCTTCATCTCCAAAGGACTGACCCTGGAGCTGGAGGGCGACTGCAACGATGGGCTGGGCAAGGGCCTCTCCGGCGGCAAGCTGGTACTCTATCCACCCAAGGACAGCACCTTCGACCCCGGCGAGAACATCATCGTGGGCAACGTGGCTCTGTACGGCGCCACCTCCGGCCAGGCGTTCATCAACGGGATGGCCGGCGAGCGGTTCTGCGTCCGCAACTCCGGCGCCATCGCCGTGGTGGAGGGCGTGGGGGACCATGGCTGCGAGTACATGACCGGCGGCCGCTGCGTGATTCTTGGCCCCACGGGAAAGAACTTCGCAGCCGGGATGTCCGGCGGCATCGCCTATGTGCTGGACGAAAAGCACGACCTCTATATGCGCCTCAACAAGGACCAGGTGATGACGGACACCCTGACGGAGCCTCACGACATCGCCGAGCTCCGCTCCCTCATTGAGGCCCATGTGGCCGCCACCGGCTCCCCCCGGGGGAAGAAGATCCTGGCGGCCTTCCACTCCTACGTCCCCTGCTTCAAGAAGGTCATGCCCCGGGACTACGACCGGATGCTCCGGTCCATCGCCCAGTACGAGGAGAAAGGCATGACCCGTCAGCAGGCGGAGATCGAGGCGTTCTACGCCAATACCAGAGCTTGAGAGGAGGCTGGACAACATGGGAAAACCCACCGGCTTTTTGGAATATACCCGCCGGGAGGATGGCCGCCGGCCCGCGGCGGAGCGGGTCCGGGACTGGGATGAGTTCCACCTTCCCCTGCCGGAGGAGATCCGGCGCCAGCAGGGCGCCCGGTGCATGAACTGCGGCGTCCCCTTCTGCCAGGCGGGGATGATATATGAGGGAAAGGCCTTTGGCTGTCCCCTGCACAACCTGATCCCCGAGTGGAACGACATGATCCTCTCCGGCAACTGGGGCCACGCCCTCAGCCGGCTGCTGAAGGTCAACAGCTTTCCGGAGTTCACCGGCCGCGTGTGCCCCGCCCCCTGCGAAAACGCCTGCATCTGCGGCATCTATGGGGACCCCATTACGGTCCGGGACAATGAGTTGAGCATCATCGAAGCGGCCTTTGGCGCCGGGAAGCTCCGCCCACGCCGGCCGCCCCAGTGGTCGGGGAAGAAGGTCTGCGTGGTAGGCTCGGGCCCGGCGGGCCTGGCGGCAGCGGACCAGCTGAACCGCCGGGGCCACATGGTCACCGTCATCGAGCGGGCGGAGCATCCCGGCGGTCTGCTGATGTACGGCATCCCCAATATGAAGCTGCCAAAATCTGTGGTCCGGCGGCGCATCGACCTGATGACCGAGGAGGGCGTCACCTTCGTCTGCGGTGTGGACGCCTCAGAGGGTGCCGTGGCAAAGCGGCTGCTGGCGGAGTACGACGCGGTGATCCTCTGCTGCGGGGCCGGAGCGCCCCGGCCCTTGGGACTGGACACCACCGGCATCTCCGGCGTATGCTACGGCACCGAGTACCTGAAGGCTGCTGTGGAGCGGGCTCAGTTCGGCAAGGCGGAGGCGGCGGTTCCCTCCGCCTCCGGGCTGGATGTGGTTATCATCGGCACTGGCGATACCGCCAGCGACTGTGTGGCCACCGCCCTGCGGCAAGGCTGCCGCTCCGTGACCCAGCTGGTGCGCCGTCCCCGGACGGATTACCTGGACGCTGCGGGAAGCCTGCCGCTGGATTACGCCCACGAAGAGGCGCTGGCCGTTACGGGCCAGGATCCCCGGCGGTTCGGCGTCCAGGTCCAGAGCCTGGTGGCGGGGGAAAGCGGTTCCCTGACCGGTGTGGTCACCACGGAGGGGGATACCCTGCCCTGCCAGCTGTTGATCGGCGCCACCGGCTTTGCCGGGTGTGAGCGGGGCGTGTGCGAGGCCTTCGGTGTGGAGGCGGACAGGACGGTCCGCACAGCGCCGGGGAGCTATGCTGCCAATGCGGACAAGGTGTTCGCCGCTGGCGATATGCGCCGGGGCCAATCCCTGGTGGTGTGGGCCATCGCCGAAGGGCGCTCCGCCGCTGCGGAGGTGGACCGGTATCTGACCGGCTACACGAATCTGGTACGCTCCATTGGGTAGATGGGACATCCCCCTGACACAAGGATGGAGAAATTTCAGGAAATTTTCAGCTGGGTTTTGGGATATTCCCACATTGACAGCGGATATCCCCAGTGGTAATCTTTAGACCATAATTTTAACATCAGCAAAGGCGTTGATGGAGAAAAGTACCGCGGATGTTCCGGGCCAGTGAGCGGGGGATGGTGAGAACCCCGTACCAAAGAGTCCGCGGGAAGAACACTCCGTAGCTGTGATCTGAACGCGGGAGACCGCCAGTAAGTGAAACGAGTCGTGACCGTTACCTCACGCGGGCTTGTTGGAGCCTAGTCAAAGAGGTCCCCGATCAGGGGGCAAGTCAGGTGGCACCGCGGATCGCAGCTATTCGTCCTGAAATTTCAGGACGGAGCTGCGATCTTTTTTATTTCGGAGGTGCTTCTATCTATGTGCGCAATTATGGGTTTTTCCAAAAAGACCTACACCAAGGAGGAACTGCTGCCCTTCTTCGACCGGACCCGGTCCCGGGGACCGGACATGTCTCAGATCCTCGAGACGCCGTCCGGCTGGCTGTGCTTTCACCGGCTGGCCATCATGGGCCTGACGGAGGCGGGGATGCAGCCCTTTGAGCTGGACGGGGACTATGTGGTCTGCAACGGCGAGATCTACGGCTTCCGCCCCCTGAAGCGGCAGCTGACGGAAAAAGGCTACTCCTTCCGCAGCGGCAGCGACTGTGAGATCCTGCTTCCTCTGTACCGGGAGTACGGCCTGGAGATGTTCGCCAAGCTGGACGCGGAGTTCGCCCTCATCATCTACGATTCCAAGCGGGATGAGCTCATCGCAGCCCGGGATCCCATCGGCATTCGGCCCCTGTACTACGGCTATGACCGCTCCGGCGCCATCGTCTTTGCCAGCGAACCGAAAAACCTAGTGGGGTTATGTAAGGGGATCCGCCCCTTCCCGCCGGGACACTATTACGCGGACGGAAAATTTGTCCGCTATGCGGATCTCACCACCGTCACGCAGTACTCCCCCGATGACTTGGAGACCGTCTGCCGCAACATCCGCAACAAGCTGATCGCGGCGGTGGATAAACGGCTGGACGCGGACGCTCCCCTGGGCTTCCTGCTCTCCGGCGGGCTGGACTCCTCTCTGGTATGCGCCATCAGCTCCGTAATTCTGGGGAAGAAGATCCGTACCTTCGCCATCGGCATGGACACGGATGCCATCGACCTGAAGTACGCCCGGGAAGCGGCGGAGTTCATCGGCGCCGATCACACGGAGGTCTATATGACCCGGAAGGAGGTTCTGGCGGCCCTGCCCGTCGTCATCGCCGCCCTGGGCACCTGGGACATCACCACCATCCGGGCCAGCATGGGCATGTATCTCTGCTGCAAGGCCATCCACGAAAAGACGGACATCCGGGTGCTGCTGACCGGCGAGATCAGCGATGAGCTGTTCGGCTACAAGTACACAGACTTTGCCCCCAGCGCCGGAGCCTTCCAGCAGGAGTCCAAAAAGCGGGTGGATGAGCTGCACATGTACGATGTGCTGCGGGCAGACCGGTGCATCTCCGTCAACTCTCTGGAGGCCCGGGTCCCCTTCGGCGACCTGGACTTCGTGAAATACGTCATGGCGGTGGATCCGGCGCTGAAAATGAACACCTATGGCATGGGCAAGTACCTGCTGCGCCACGCGTTTGAAAAGGACCGCCTGCTGCCGGACAGCATCCTCTGGCGGCAGAAGGCCGCCTTCTCCGACGCAGTGGGCCACTCCATGGTGGACGACCTGAAGGCTTACGCGGAGGAGAAGTACACGGATTCTGAGTTTGAGACCCGACGCAAACAGTATGACTGCTGTCCGCCCTTCACCAAGGAGAGCCTGCTGTACCGGGAGATCTTTGAGCAGTGTTACCCCGGCCAGGCCCGGATGATCCGGGACTTCTGGATGCCCAACCGGTCCTGGGAGGGCTGCGACGTGGACGATCCCTCCGCCCGGGTCCTCTCCAACTACGGTCAGAGCGGAATGTGAGAAAGCTCTCCGCATTCCTTTTTGATACAGAACGAATTTAAGACAGGAGGTTTTGTGTGATGTGTGAGACGAAGAAATTGCCGGAGCTGTTTGGGAGTCTGGTATTTAACGAAGGCACTATGAAGGAGCGTCTCTCCTCGGCGTCTTACAGCGCCTGGAAGAAGTGCGTGACGGAGGGGACGCCCCTGGACCTCTCCACCGCCAATGAGATCGCTGAGGCCATGAAGCAGTGGGCCGTGGAAAAAGGCGCCACCCATTTCACCCACTGGTTCCAGCCCATGACCGGCGTCACGGCGGAGAAGCACGACAGCTTCATCGCCCCTGTGGGCGGCGGAAAGATCATGATGGAATTCTCCGGCAAGGAGCTGATCCGGGGTGAACCGGATGCCTCCTCCTTCCCCTCCGGCGGTCTGCGGGCCACCTTTGAGGCCCGGGGCTACACCGCCTGGGATCCCACCTCCTTTGCCTTCATCAAGGAGGGCAGCCTGTGCATCCCCACCGTCTTCTGCTCCTACTCCGGCGAAGCCCTGGACAAGAAGACGCCTCTTCTGCGGTCCA
>NZ_KI271768.1:73356-77111 GCF_000469445.2 Oscillibacter sp. KLE 1745
CAAGAAGACGCCTCTTCTGCGGTCCATGGACGAGGTCAGCCGCCAGGCGGTCCGCATCCTCCGGCTCTTCGGCGACACAGAGACGAAGCGGGTCACTGCCCAGGTAGGGCCGGAGCAGGAGTATTTTCTGATTGACAAGGCCCTCTATGAGAAGCGGGAGGACTTGCGAATGTGCGGCCGGACCCTGTTCGGCGCAAAGCCCCCCAGGGGGCAGGAGCTGGAGGACCATTACTTCGGTGCCATCCGCCCCAGAGTGGCCGCGTATATGAAGGATCTGGATGAGACGCTCTGGGCTCTCGGCGTCCTGTCTAAGACCAAGCACAACGAGGTAGCCCCTGCTCAGCATGAGATGGCGCCGGTGTTCTCCGATGCCAACTCCGCCTGCGACCAGAACCAGCTGGCCATGGAAATGATGAAGAAGGTGGCCGACCGCCACGGACTGGTGTGCCTGCTCCATGAGAAGCCCTTCGCGGGCGTCAACGGCTCCGGCAAGCACGACAACTGGTCCCTCTCCACCGACACGGGCAAGAACCTGTTCAAGCCCGGCTCCACCCCCCGGCAGAATGCCCAGTTCCTGCTGTTTTTGGCGGCCTTCGTCAAAGGTGTGGACGACTACCAGGACTTTCTCCGGGCCACGGTGGCCTTCCCCGGCAACGACCACCGGTTGGGCGCCCAGGAGGCACCGCCCGCCGTGCTCTCCATCTTCCTGGGAGACGAGCTCTCCGCTGTGGTGGACTCCATCATCAACGACACGGACTTCCAGAGCACCGGCAAGCGGACGCTGAAGATCGGCGTGGACTCCCTGCCCGCTATCCCCCAGGATAACACGGACCGCAACCGCACCTCCCCCATGGCCTTTACCGGCAACAAGTTCGAGTTCCGGATGCTGGGCTCCTCCCAGTCCATCTCCGGTCCAAACATCACCCTGAACACCATCATGGCCGAGGAACTGGAACAGTTTGCTGACGAACTGGAGGCATCCCGGGACTTCCAGGCCGACCTGGAGAAGCTGATCCGTCGGGTATTCACCGAGCATCAGCGGATCATCTTCAACGGCAACGGCTATGACGAGGCCTGGCTGAAGGAGGCCGGGAAACGTGGCCTCTCCAACCTGACCTCTACCGCTGACGCTCTGCCCATGTACACCGCTCCCAAAAACGTGGATCTGTTTGTCAAGCACGGCATCTACACCAAGGAGGAGATCGAGGCCCGGGCGGAGATCCATATTGAGAACTACTCTACGGTCATCTGTATCGAGGCCCGGACCATGACGGACATGATCCGCCGCCAAATCCTACCCGCCGTCTCCGCCTTTGCCGGGGACCTGTGCAGCCGGGCCGGTACCAAAAAGGACCTGGGTGCCTGCTGCCAGTATGAGGTCAGCACTGCCTGCCAGATCGGCAGCTTGACGGATGCCCTGATGGCCGCCTCCGACAAGCTGGAGACGGACCTGTCTGCAATTCCCGCGGACGCTGCGGAAGCTATGCGATACAGCCATGATGTGTTGATCCCCGATATGGATACCGCCCGGCGGGCCGCCGATCAGCTGGAGACCCTCACCAGCTCTGACCGCTGGCCCTTCCCCACCTACTCCGACCTGTTGTTCTCTGTCTGATCCGCAGCACAGTATTCGGCCCGGGGGCGGGAATTGCGGCGGCCTCCCCGGGTCGGCTGCCGGTGGCGGGGTGAATGTCGCCCTCCAGAAGTCTGGCCCATGTCTGGCCCCGGCCTTGGGCACCAGGGCCCCCTGACGGCACGGGGCGATATTTGTCATAAAAGGCGGGCAACAACCGGCCCGGGCCTTTTATGCGTACATCGGGTTTCTGAATGGCAAAGCCCACCCGGCACCGGAAGCAGAACTGCCGGCCCCGGACATCCAGCCCGATGTGGAGCCAATAGGCTCCTGCCCCTGTTCCTACCGTAGGCAGGCCCCCTTGTATTCCGGGAGTTCATTGCCGCGGCGGAGGCCAATCAAGAGGCACAGCGACTTTTCAATTCTGAACCTGCCATTTCATGCACGGCACAGCCCTGTCCACCCAAATTGGTGGACAGGGCTGTGCTTTGGGATAACCAATCGTTTATAGCAGCACCGCGCAGTCTGTGTCCGGCCCCTTGTTGGCAAAGTGATGTCGTGACCATCTCCAGAGAGGAACGCCTTCGGAGTCGCTCTGCCAAATCGGGCGGGCACTCCAATGCCCCCTTATGGAGAGGACTCAGTGCCAACACCTGGGCCAGAATGTTGCCGCTCTCGTTGGTGGAGGCGTCAATCACCGCTCCCAAGGAAAAACACATCCTGTTCCCGGTCCCTCCTATCGCAGGAAGGCAGGTCCAGGGTCCCTTCCCGGGGCAGGCCGGACACCCGGTTTTCCCCAGCCTCGTCCAGGGGAAAGCTGGTGCAGATACCCTCGGCAGACAGGCCTCTCCCTCCCGAAGTGCCATGCCGTTTTCATTTTGGAAGCGGGCGGAGATCGTCACCGTCTCTTCAGACGGATCCGGAAACGGCTCGTATTCCAGTACCGTGACGGGGCCCGGTCTCCCCACCGGAGGATGTCTCCATCTCTTCACATCCAGTCGGCAGCAGGCACACCAGCAAAGCAGTGGGCAGCTGCACCCGCATTTTCAAATAGCTCAACGTTGACTCCGCCCCCTTGTCCAGTGGGATCTTCTGGCATTATGATGGCAGGGCTTCTCAAAACGGACCATATTCTCTGGCGGGTCATGGAGGCGTAGCCCTCCATACTGTCCGGTTATTTCGCGCAGGATTGCCCCGCCCCCGGAACCGGCGCGGGGCGCTTTCCTCCTATGGAAGCTGTGGCTCAGGCGTCATCTTGGGCCTGTCCGGTTTCTTTTTCCACATCGCGCCATCAATCTAGCCAAAATCTCTTGAAAAGTAGTGGCGACATCGGGATTCCAGGCTTTTCCATCCGGGTTGGAGCGCCTTTTTCCTGCCTCCCAGTCCGCCTTTTACAGACAATGCAGCAGTCTGATCGGTGAAAATGGGAAGCTCCCGGCTGTTATGCCGCAACAGTTTGCAGGGATAAAGCATTTCCTTTTGGGATAAACAAATGATGCACTTCAAACTCCCCGCACAGCATAATGAGACACCGGGATTCAGATCTAAAAACTTGGACTGTTTGCAACCGATCAGCATACAAACAATTGCTTTAACTTGAGCCCATTAAATATATAGAGATATTTTTGCCAAACGTTATCGTATTGACGCAAAATGTGTAATGAGCCCCATCACCGAGTGATGGAACTCCCAATATGCCGATGTTGTTTAGATTGGATAAAAAGCTGACAGCAGCAGTTGGAACATGCTGCTGTCAGCTTATGATATCACATTTCCAGTTTTGTAAAGCTCGTATCTCCAGTGCAAACAGCCCGGATATAGTCACAGGGGTGCATAGTTCGCTCCAGAACAATCAGCCACTCTCCGTCGATTTTCCGCACATGGAAATCGCTGAGATTGATGGCCTTTTCTCCCTCCAGTTTCTGGCCGGTGGGTGCGCCGTAGATGCTGTACGCTTTGTTGGTTCCGGTAAAATAATACCGCATCCAGACCCGATACTCCTCTTCCCTGCTGGGAACTGCAAAGATGTCCGCAATATGCACCTGCAGATCTGGGAAGGCGGCGCACAGATTCATGGTCTCGTGCTCCACTTCTTCGATGCTGTGCAGGACAAAACCGTTCTCGCGATACAGCTCAATGTCATCGGAATAAATATCATAGACGCAGCCGAACATCTTGTGGT
>NZ_KI271769.1:0-9442 GCF_000469445.2 Oscillibacter sp. KLE 1745
TCCGCAGCAACGCCGCATACAAGCGGGTTCTTGGATGAACCAGCAGTGTCCACCGCTGGTTTTACCAGGGTGAATGTGGCAGAGGGCACTTGGAAATGTATCCCTAGTTTATTTATAATAGTGCATAAAATCTCAAAATAAACTGTTGCAAAAGGAAAGGAAGTTCACTATGAAAAAGAACATGAAGAAGTTTTTTGCTCTTATCACAGCTCTTACCATGGTATTTTCCATGGCGGCCTGCTCCAGCGAAAGCGATGATACTGGCTCCAACGCAGGGACCTCTGGCGGTGAACCTATGACCATCAAGATCGGCACCGTCAACTACGAAGGCTCTGTGCAGGTCCGTGCTCTCGAGGTTTTCAAGGACACCATTGAAAAAGCCAGCAATGGCCGCATCACCGTGGAGATCTATGCCGGCTCTGTTTTGGGTAACAATGAAGTTATGTTGGATATGCTCTATAACAACGATATCCAGATTGATATTGTCAACCCTGTGGCTTTTGAGACCCAAGTACCTGAAATGTCCCTGCTGAATAACTATTATACCTTCGACAGCCTGGATCATGTCCACAACTTCTTCGAGGGCGAGGGCGGCGACTTTATCTTTGACGCATACAATTCCATTGGCCTACAGGGCCTATGCATCTTTTCTCTGGGATTCCGTGAGTTGTATAACAGCGCCCATGCTGTTGAGAGTTTCGCGGACCTGAATGGGCTGTCCATCCGCGGCTACTCCACCATCCAGATTGCTGCATGGCAGTCTGTCGGCGTTGACCCTGTCTCTGTGGACTGGAACGAGCTGTTTGTTTCCATGCAGCAGAAGTTGATTGACGGCGAAGAAGGCGCTATCTGCAACTTTGAAGATTATTCCTTCTATGAGGTTCAGCCTTATTTCGCTATGACTGACCATGTGTTCAGCACTGATATGGCTATTGCTTCCCAGGAGTGGCTGGAAAGTTTGAGTGAGGAAGACCGTGCCCTAGTAGATGAGGCTATCCAGGCCGCCTATGAGTACCACAGAGATAACTATATTCCCGAGAACGAAGCTCTTCTGGAAAAGTTCGCTTCTGAATACGGCACCCAGATCACTTATCCCGATGACGCGATGAAGCAGCAGATGAAAGAGGCTATGCAGCCTGTTACATCTGAGATGATTATTGAGCTGGTGGGCCAGGAGACTTATGACGAATATATGTCTCTGATTGACAACGCACGTCCTGCCGCACAGTAATCAGTTGCCTGCGCCCGCTTAAAATCCGGGCGGATTGCAATGTTTGTCCGCCCGGATTTTAGTAAATAAGGAGAGATAAAAACATGAAAAAAGTGATCCGCTGGCTGGATATCAACTTTGAGGCTTTCTTGGGAATGATCGCCTTTTTCACGATGCTGCTTATTATTCTTTGTCAGATTTTCGGCCGCCAGATTTTTGGTGCTGGTTTTCCTTGGGGCGAAGAAATCTGCCGGTACTGCTATGTGTGGGTCTGCTATCTGGGCTTGGCCTATGCCACCCGTAACAGCATCCATATTGAGATCGACGCTGTGCGTCGTCTGATGCCGGAAAAGGTTCAGAAGGTTTTGATGATTTTCTCCCAAGTAATTATGATGGTTCTTTTTATTTACTTCTTCAAAGGAACCCTGGACAATGTACTCCGCAACTTCCAAAGCAACGCTCAAGCAACCACCTTTAACGCAAGTGTGAATGTGATGTATCTAGCCGGTCCTATCGGATACGGACTTGGCATCATCCGCAGTATCCAGACTCTGGTCTGGAAAATCCGTCACTTCAATTGTTCCATGCCCGTGTTTGTAAACCCCTATGCGGTTCTGAATGGGGGGCTAGATAACTACTGCTATGATGATGCCTTGAAGGCTGAGTATCGCGAGCAGATTCCGGAGGAGGCCTATACAGAAGAAGAGGCCTTCCGTGCTAAGCACAGTCTGAAGCGTAAGGAGGGCTAAATACAATGATGATGGCATTGTTCGCGGGCATTTTTATCGTCCTTTTTCTGATTGGCACACCCATCGCTGTGGCACTGGGTGCAACCTCTTTATTCAATATGGAAGTTTTCGATACGATTGCTGTATCGTCTTTCACCAAAACTGCGTCTAACGGGTTCAACTCCTACCTGCTGGTGGCCTGTCCTCTGTTTACCTTTGCTGGTGACATCATGGCAAAGGGTGGCATTTCCAAACGTCTGATCGCCGTTGCAAAACTACTTATCGGCAACATGACCGGAGGTTTGGGCATTGTGTCCATTTTGGCCTGTATGGTGTTTGCTGCGATTTCCGGCACCGGCTCCGCAACTGTGTCCGCCATCGGTATGATTATGATCCCTGAGATGGTCCGTTCCCATTATGATCGCTCCTATGCCACCTGTAGCGTGGCCATCGGCGGAGCTATCGGTACCATGATTCCCCCAAGTGTCTGCCAAGTGGTATATGCTACCTGCGCGGGTGTGTCTCTGACTTCCATGTTTACAGCTGGTATTCCTGCAGGTATCATTTTTGGCTTGGCTCTGTGTGTCTACTGCTATTTCTCTTCCAAAAAGCGGGGGTACAAGCCGGCAGAAAAGGTGCATTATTCTTCGAAAGAAGCCCTGCATATCGTTGTAGATGCTATTCCCGCCATGTTGGTTCCTATTATCATTCTGGGTAGCATCTATGCGGGTATCTGCACCCCTACTGAGTCTGCTGCCTTGGGTTGCCTGGTTGGTGTGCTTGTCAGTATTTTTATCTACCGGGAAGTGAGCTGGAAGATCTTGCCGTATCTGGCTATGCACGCCATGACTATCGCAGCCCCAGTCATGTTTATTATCGGTATGTCTTCCGGCTTCGGTAGCATCCTGTCTATGGAGCAGATTCCTGCAAAAATTGCCGACGCTATTCTGGCGATTACGAACAATAAGTATGTCCTCCTGTTGATTATCAATATCATCTTCCTGATCATGGGTACTTTTATGGAGACCAACGCCGCCATTATTTTGACAGTTCCCATTTTACTGCCCATCGTTACCGCTGTGGGCGTCAGCCCTGTCCACTTTGGTATTGTCTGCATCGTGAACTTGGCTATCGGTTTTGTTACGCCTCCCCTGGGTGCTAACTTGTTCATGGCTTCCGCTATTGGCAACGTACCTTTGAACAAACTTGCCAAAGACATCTGGCCTTGGATTGCTACGGGAATTGTGGCGCTGCTCCTTATTACTTATATTCCTGACTTAATCCTGTTCCTGCCTAAGCTCATGGGATACGTGGTCTAAGAGCGCCGTGCTTACAGCGTGTTTCCTGAGGACGAAACCGTTTTGACTTGAGCCAGCAAGGGCTATTTCACCTTCGAATAACCGGAGCAGATCTGGCTGAAGCAGTCTTGAAGCATGGTATTCCATCGCAAGGGATGGGAAGTCCGCAACAAAGGATTCAGGTATACACAAGATTTTGAAGGGTTCCGGCTCAATTCCCAACGAGCCGGGACCCTTTTCCTACTTCTCATCGTCACGGCCGTTGGCATAAGTCCTGTACATTTCGGCACGAACCTCTTTATGGCCAGTGAGATTTCCAATGTAAAGTACACGACTCTCGCAAAAACGATTTGGCCGTGGATTTTCGTGATGATTGCTGTTTTGCTGCTGGTTACTTATACCCCGCAAATCAGCACATTTTACCTCAGCTGATGGGACTCTCAGTGTAATGGGAACATCGGAGCAGAACATCTAAAATAAGTGGAGATGTAAGCGTAAAACAGCGGGAAGCATCAACAAAAGGGCGGCCGCATGGCCGCTCGCTCTTTTGCTGAATAGGATTAGCAGGATTTTAAGAGTGAATCACTTCTTGCGAAAGAAAATCATGTACCACATCCAAAAGGTGTTCAGGGGGAAGTTGGAGACGAGAATATTTTTTAACGAGCAAGGCCACAGCGTTTTTGCCGTGGGATAGGGGGAGAAACCACAGAAATTGTGGCCCAGCCATCTGGAAAATGACCTTGTACTAGAATGCCATAGGAGGAAGTACGAGATGGATGTATCTCGTGGAAAAAATATTTGTAAAGAACATTTGGTTCTTTGGGGATAGTTTCATTACGCTCAAGACCATTCAAAGGGGTGTCTTGCTTACGTATGGTCTGGCGCTTTAAATATTCCGCAAGCCGTATAATGAAATTTTTGGGTGTAGGAGGTTCAACCGGAAGATGGTTGCTATAGACTTGCCGCAGGATCTTTTTGTTTCCAGTCTCCCAAATGTTAGTTGTTGTATGCGCTAAGGACCTGGATACAGTTTTTGCTTTCCTTCCAGTCTGTTGCTCGAAAGAATCCGATGTCTTACCCAGATGCAAGGCTTCTGTCCCACCGGTCATGACCAGAGAGACAACACCCAGCAGATCGCTGCTACCTACCGAACCGACGTTTCCTTCAATTTCAAAAATCAGGTCTTGTGTGTCCTCCATAGAAAATACCTCCGGTAAAAAATTTGACGTTAAATCTGTAGTTCGCAAATTCGCCGTTTTGAGACAAAAAGAGACACCAGAAAATTCAGAAACCTAAAAGGAAAAAGAGTCTGCGTATCAGCAGACTCTTTAGCGTACAGTCATATTTTCACAGGGATATCCCAACTGCTTTGGGGGGCGTTCTCCGGCAATAATTTCTCTGCCAAATTCTTTTCCTCTGCCGCGAGTTTCGGAGCATCTCTCAGAAGCCAGGTCAGATACTGGTATGGGGAGAGAGGATTCTCCTTGGCAGTCTCAATCATGCTATAAACAATTGCACTGCTCTGAGCCACGCCTTCCGTATTTGCAAACAGCTAGTTCTTCCGGCTCATTACAAAGGGTTTCACATTGCGTTCCGCACGGTTATTGAAGATCTCCAGCCGCCCATCCTCCAGAAACCGGATCAGGTATGGCCACTGTTCCCGCAGATAGTACAGTGCCTTGCCCAGCGCGGACTTCGGCACAGCGGCGCTCTTCGTTTCAGCCCATGTCAATAAAGCGTCCATCACCGGCTTGGACCGGGCCAGACGCTGTTCACACCGTTCTTCCGGCGGCAGCCCTGCCAATTCCTGCTCAATCCCGAAGAGGCATTATCCAGCCCCTCCAGTGCCGCACAACCTGCGCGTTGGTCCTTCAGCAGGGCATCCACCGCCTCATCGAATTTTCGCCGCAGGTACGCCCAGCAACCAACCACCCGGATGTTTTCAGGCAGCCGTCGGTAACCGGCGGAGCCATCTGCATGGAGCCACCCGGAGAAACTCTCCAGAAAGGCAGCCGCGTTCTCCGCCTTCCGGGTAGGCCGGTACTCATACAGCACAACGGGGGCCTTCGCGTCCCCACTGGTGCGGTACAGCCACATATAGCACTTGCTCCGGGCTGTCCGGCCCTCCAGTTTCAGCACCTGCAGCGTGGTTTCATCCGCGTGGAGCACCTGCCGTTGGAGGAGCCGCCTGTGCAGTTCCTCATATACCGGTTTCAGCCAGTCCTCCGCCACCCGCAGCACCCAGTTGCTCATGGTCTGCCGGCTCAACTGCACGCCTGCCCGGTTCCACTCCTGTTCCTGCCGGTACAACGGTGCGTACATCACAAATTTCTGCACCATGATATGGGCGACCGCCTCCGCCGAGGCATAGCTGCCGGGAATCAGGGCAGGGAGCCTTTCCGCCTTGCGGATCGGCGTCTCTGTCCCTTCCTCCTTGCATTTGGGGCAGGCGTAGGTGAAATAAATGTTTTCCCGGATCATCACCTGGGCCGGGATCATCACCAATGTGCGCCGGACGTCCCTTCCAATCTCCATCTTGGCTGTGCCGCACACAGGGCAGTCTGGTTCCTTCTCTGGAATCCGGTGTTCCACCACCTCAACCGGTACATTGTCCGGCAGGACCTCCTCCGGCCTGGAAGAACGCCGGGTATGGGCGGCCACCTCCGTCTCTTTGGCTCTCCGCCTGGACAACCAGGCTTCCGTCTCGTCAAACATGAGGCTCAACTGGGGCCTATCAGTTCTTCTTCCAGCCGCTCCGAGGACACTCCGTAGAGTTTCTTCCTGTTCAGGCGCACTTGCTCCAGAAGCCAGTCCAATTTCTGGTTCAGCTCGTCTCTTTCCGCTTTCAGAGACGCATATTCCGCCCGTGAAATGGTTACCATCTCCGGGGTGCTTGTCCCATGATTTCTTTCATTTTTCATGGGTAAATTATACTATATTTGAACTGGAAAGTCCAGTATTTCCAGGGTTTTCAGCTATTCTACCGCCTAAATGATACGCAGGCCGTCCACCGGACGGTGGGCCTTTAGCTGCTCCACCTTCAGCCCCTCCATCAGCCAGCGGTATTGCTGCGGCGTCAATTGCCGTACCTCGTTTTCCGTTCGCGGCCATTGGTATGCACCCTGTTCCAACCGCTTATACAACAGGATAAATTCATCCCGCTCCCAATAGAGGCCCTTGATGCGGTCCCGCTGTCTGCCGCTCAGGCAACGGCGAGAGCTCTACAAAGGCTGCCGGTGGCTGCGGTGCTGAAACTGCGGGCACAAGTTCTGTGGCTGCCGATGAAAGGATTTCCTTTTTCCGGCGGTAGTACGTCTTTGCCGAAATATTGTGTTCCGCACACCATCCCCTTACGCTCATGCCGCTGCTGCAGCAGTCTATGACCTGTGCCTTCCATTGTTCCAGCTTTGCCTGCCGTTTCAATTCACACGCGCCCATCTTCCCCGCCACCTTCTAAAATGAGAATTCTCGAGAAGTCTTTAGACTTCTCGAGAATTAGTATCTCATATCCTCTTCAACTTTTTAATCCGCCCCCAGCTTTGACGCTTACATTCAATGTGGGCAAAAATTACAAATTAGAGATCATAAAAATGTGATTTTGCTGAAAATATTTAAAACATTCAAAAAATTTTAAAACCCGGCAATTACCTTGCCGGGTCTTACTCTACCATCAAAGCCATAGAGCGAGGGGGCGAGGTCGTTGGGACCCTCTGAACGAAGACAGGCGATTTGGGAATATCTGTGCAGTGCACGGTTTGACACAACTAAGCATCTGGCAGACCGCTTCGGTGTATGTGAACGAACGATTCGAAGTGATTTGTTCGCACTTGCCTGTACATATCCCATCGAAACTTCATTTGGCCCTTATGGAGGCATTCGTGTTTCCAATTGGTACCATCCAAAATAAAAGCGGCTATCAGCCACGCAGACATCTCTGTTGGTGCGAGTCCGATTGACACTGGAAGGCGAGGACCTGAAGGTAATGAACTCCATCCTCATCCAATTCGTTCTGCCGGGAAGCTACTAGAACGACTAGCATTCGGAAGCTTCTGTGCACCTCGAAAAATGAATATCCGGCAGCGGATTCCCATCAGCTGACAGTCCCCCGGAAGGGGAAAAGCGATGCGGCGGGTACGCGAAGACCACCTGTGCAGGCGGAAGTCTGCATTAAAGACGGCCGCTCAGCGGGTCCACTCAGCCAAAAGCAGCTCTGGCAGGCTGTTTCGCCATGATCCTGTCAGCCTATAATGGTACACCTGTCCCGTATATGCGGGAGCAGCTCGGAGAGATCCTCGGAGGGGTGAGATTCCCGTAGGGCGTCGCCAGACGCCGGTTCGTATGCCGCCCGGCAGCTCGGGAAGTAGTGTCAAATAGAGCTGGAACAAATAAAAATCTATAAAAGTGTCCGCCTCAGATCATGGCTTGATAATATGAGCAGAACAGATTTCATGGGAGTGGACGCTTTTTAAAATCGCAGGCCGGGGAGCGAAAATCTCCCCGGCCTGCGATCCAGTATTATAGAAAGCCAGAAAGTTATTTAACTGTAAAGGAATATAGCTTTGTATAAAGAAATATAGAGAAGCCCTTGATTCTAGAAGCTACAAAGATCACGGAATTTGTTCAAAGTATTGCATGATTTCGTGGTAGATGTATTTGTGGAATTAAGGTGAGAGAAATAGACCACAGAAAGGAGCGGTTGAATTTGGCGAATCAGTTTTACAAATCCTTTGAGGAATTACCGGTCATGTTGTCAATCCCGCAGGTGGCAAGCGTACTCAGTATATCGCGGGCCGGCGCTTACGAGCTGGCCCACAGCAAAAACTTTCCGTCCATATTGATTGGGAGCAGGATCGTTGTTCCCAAAGATAGGCTCTTGGCCTGGGTTGACAGCAAAGTGTCTGAACGAGTTTAACGAAAGGGTTGGAGGTGAGCTGAAATGCCTGGCCGAAGAGCACGTGGAGAGGGGAGTATCCGAAAACGTCAGGACGGCAGATGGGAAGACCGCTATACAGCGGGGCGGGATGATGCGACAGGAAAACTGATCTATAAGAGTGTACTGGCAAAAACACAGGCGGAGTGTAAGCGAAAGCTCCGTGAGGTCCTGGAAAACCAGCTCCAGGCTCTGACTATGAATTTTGCGGAGCAGATCCGGGATACACCTATAAAGCCGCAGCCGCAAGCAGGGACAACAACCGTTGGAGAGTGGCTCGATACCTGGTTTTCCCTTTATGTCAAGCCGAATGTGCGGAAAAGTACAGAGGTCCAATATCGATACTTTATCAAAGGGATCTTGGAGCCACGTATTGGAGAAACAGATCTTCCGGAACTGACGGGATTGCGCTTACAGAAGCTATATCAGGAATTGCGGGAAAGCGGCAAGATCCGCCCCCAAGGGGATACAGACCCCGGTCTGAGTCCAAAGACGATCCGCGGGATTCATACAATGCTTCATAACGCGCTGGGTCAAGCTGTGAAGGAGTGACTGATTCTGAAAAATCCAACGGATGACTACCGGCCGCCGAGAGTGGATCGAAAAGAAATGAAAGTCATCAAACCGGAGCAGGTTGGCTCCTATCTCCAGGCTGCGGCAGCGCGGAATGTGCTGCCGATGTTTTTTCTGGAACTGATCAGCGGACTCCGTAAAGGGGAATTACTTGCGTTACTTTGGGGTGACCTTGACATTGAGAAGCACAGCATTTCTGTCACAAAATCTGTTTCCAGGCGGGATGGTGTGCTGGAGATATCGCCTCCCAAGACACGCCACTCCATTCAAACTATCATCATTCCGCAGCAAGCAGTGGACCTGCTGATCCAGGAGCACAGTCTGCATCCAAGTAATTCCTATATGTTCCCATCGCCAGTGACGGGGGAGATGTATTGCCCGGATACCATCAATCATCTCCATAAGAAGCTCCTCAAAGATGCAGGACTGGAGGACTGTCGCTTCCACGACCTACGCCATACCTTTGCCACGCTGGCTCTGCAAAACGGGGTGGATGTCAAGACCCTCTCCGGAATACTGGGACATTATTCCTCTGGCTTTACATTAGATACCTACACCCACGTCACCACAAAAATGCAGGAGGAGGCGGCTGAGAAGATGGGCCACTTCATGGAGATGAAGCTGTAGCGGAAACACCCAGATCGTCCAATTCTTCCATCGTCGTCCAGCTAAAGTGCTCCCCAAGTCAAGGACATTTTCATTT